>NZ_JBEYWQ010000003.1:352622-599439 GCF_040644495.1 Microbispora sp. NPDC046973
CCGTTGAGGCCGAGTAGGTCGGTCTTGCCGTCGCTGTCGTAGTCGGCGACCCAGTAGCGGGTGACGGTCTTCCATCCGTCGGACAGGTGGATGCTCTGGCCGCGTGAGGGGTTGCCGGGGGTGCTGGTGCCGGGCACCATCCACAGGTCGTTGCCGCCGACGCCGAGCCCCAGGACGTCGGTCCTGCCGTCACCGTCGAAATCCACCAACCGCCCCGCCTGCGGATCGACCACCGGCCGGACGTCGTCGATGTTCTTGTTGTAGTGGATCGCGTGCTCGAAGTTCGTGGTGATGTCGCTCAAAGAACGGAAGCCGAGTTTGCCATTGTTGCTCTGCTTGTACGGGTTGCGCACCGTCTCGCCGGTCTCGTTGAACGAGTAGAAGTAGGCGCCCTCGGCGTGGTTGTCGTTGTTCTTCCAGAAGGCGAACAGCTCCATATGGTCCGAGAGCCCCTTGTAGCCGACGCGGAGGATCGCATCGCCGGGTTTCAGGTCGTTGAAGCCGCCCAGGCGAGTGATCTTGGTGCCGATCCAGCTCTCGAAGACGCTGGTGTCGTAGTAGTCCTCCGGCAGGTGCCACACCATCGACACCAGCCCGGAACAGTCGCGGCGGTACCGTTCGCTCCCGGCGGGCCCCGTCCGCCAGGTGCTTCTGTCCGAGCTGTTCAGATAGGTGTAGCCCTGGTCTACCCAGTACTGGGCGCGGGCCAGGATCTCGGCGGGGGTGATCTGACCGCCGGCGGTCGAGGCGGCGTGAGCCGGCGTGGCGATCGTGAGGGTGGTCACCGCCGCCCCTGCGAAGCCGAGGGACACCGCCGCCGTGATGCTGACTGCGCCGGAGATGAGGCGGTTGATCGTCATGGGGACCTTCCGGTGGGAGAGGGGATGTCGTCCGTGCACCGAAAGGTTCGATCGAGGCGCTGAAAACACGGTGAAAGTTCAGGGAAGGTGGTTTTCAGCGGCTCTTCTGGAGGTTTCAGAACGCGGGCGCGTCGCCGTTGAGCTCGCTGTATTCGCGTGCGCCGTGGTCGTGGAAGATCTTCAGCACTCCCGCCCGGATCGTCGCCGCCGTCTCGGCGTCGCCGCTCGCCTCGTGCAGCAGGGCCAGGGTGTGTTCCGTGCGGGCCTGCCAGAGCGGGGCCTCCATGCCCGCCCACACCTCCATGGCGGAGGCGAGGCAGGCGGCGGCGTCCGTCAGGTGGCCCTCGGCGAGGTGCAGTTCGCCCAGGGTACGCAGGGCCATTCCCAGCCCCCACCGGTCTCCCATGGCCTGACAGGTTGACAGCACGCCTTCCAGCGGGGCCAGAATCTGCCGCGTCTGGCCCAGCCGGAGCCGGGCCTTGGCGCACGCCCGGACGGAATAGGCCTCCAGCAGCCGATCGCCGAGCTGGACGAAGATGGCCGTCGCGGCGTCGGCGGTCTCGATGGCCGCGTCGTAGTGGCCAGTCGCCCTATGGAACAGGCTGATGGTGCGCAAGACCACCCCCTCGCCGCGGCGGCTGCCGAGGCGGCGGTAGCGGGCCAGCGACTCCTCCAGACCGGACCAGGCGGCCGGATAGTCCCCACGCTGCAGTCGCACCGAGGCGGCCAGCCGCCGCAGGTACGCGACACCGAGATCGTCGCCGAGGTCCGTGAGCAGGACGTCGGCCTGGTCCAGAAAGTGCAGCGCCTCGACCAGGCGGCCCGTCTCCCGGCAGGTCCCGCCGAGTCCGGCCAGCGCCACGGCCAGGCCGCGCGCGTCGCCCAACTCCCGGAAGGCGGCGAGTGCGTCGCCCAGGACGTGGCGCGCCTCCGGGAACCGGTCCTGGAGGTAGCGAAGGCGGCCCAGTTCGGCGAGCATGGTCGCCTCGCCGTGCCGGTCGCCCGCCCGGCGAGCCGCGGCCAGCGCCGCACCGTTGATCCGCTCCCGCGACTCGAACCTGTTGACGCCGAGGAACGACGGGCCGAGTCGCGCGGAGGCGAACCGGCAGACCATGTCGTGCAGGCCCAGCACGGCGGCGCGCTCCAGACCGACGACCAGCGCGGGCTGTTCGATCTCGAACCAGTCGTGCGGAGCCGCCAGCACCTGCGCGATCAGCGCGTCCGGGATCACCGGAGCGGCCGCGGCGGGGTGCATCCAGCCGATCTCATCGGACGGGGCGTCGGCCGCCACCTGGTCGGCCAGGGCGAGCCAGCCCCCGAGCACCCGGCCCACGGCCGCCGTGAGCCGCTCGGACGGCTCCTCCGCCTCCGCGCGCTCGCGTCCGTAAATGCGCACCAAGTCGTGCATCCGGTAGCGTAGCGTGCCCAGGTCGTCGACCCGGCTGAAGTCCACCATCTGGGCGTCGACCAGGCGTTCCACGATGTCTTCCGCGAGCTTGTCGTCGATGTCGCACAGCCAGGCGACGATCCACGGGGAGAATTCCGGAAGCCCCAGGTGACCGAGCCGCCGCAGCGCCAGGCGTTCGTCGTCGTCCAGTCCCCGGTAGCTCAGCTCGAAGCCGGACCGCACCTCCAGGTCGGCGATCGCCAGCTCGTCCAGCCTGCGCCGCTCGTCGGCCAGCCGGTCGGCGAGCAGCCGCAGCGGCCATCGCTGCCTGGTGGCCAGCCGGGCCCCGGCGATGCGGATCGCCAGCGGCAGCCGGCCGCAGAGATCGACGATGTCATGGGCCACCGCCCCCTCGGCGGCCACCCGCTCGGGTCCCACGATCCGGGCCAGCAACTCGACGGCCTCGGCGGGTCCGAGGACGTCCAGGTCGGTACGGCGCACACCGCTGAGTCCTCCGAGCCGGTTACGTGAGGTGATCAGTACGCCACTGGTGCCACCCGGCAGCAGTGGGCGCACCTGCGGCTCCCCGGCGGCGTCGTCCAGAAGCACCAGCACCCGGCGTCCGGCCAGCAGGCTTCGATAGAGCTCGGTTCGCTCGGCGGTGGCGGCGGGGAGGTCGGCCTGGTCCACCCCGAGCGCCCGCAGGAACCTCCCGAGCACTTCACCCGTATCGGCGGGAGCCTCGCTCATCCCGCGGAGCTCGGCGTACAGCCGGCCGTCGGGGAAGGCGTCCGCGACCTGGTGGGCGACGTGGATCGCCAGGGCGGACTTGCCGCTGCCGGCCCGGCCCGCGACGACCTGGATCGTCGGGGCCTCTCCCGACACCAGCGCCGTCACCAGGGCCGTGCTCTGCGCGAGACGGCCGGTGAAGTCGGCCGGCGCCAACGGCAACTGGGCCGGTACGGCGAGGCGGACCGTCTTTCCGGACGGCGGTGCCAGCAGGGAAAGGTCGCCGCGAAGGATGGCGTGGTGGAGGGCGGTCAGCTCCGGCCCCGGGTCCATCCCGAGGTCCTCGGCCAGGATTCGCCTGCCCTGCCGGAACGCGGCCAGCGCGTCGGACTGGCGGCCGAGCCGGTACAGAGCCGTCATGTACTGGCCGCGCAGCCGTTCGTTGACCGGATGGCGCCCGACCAGCGCGGCCAGTTCCGCCACCAGCCGGCCATGCCGGCCCAGCGCCAGGTCCGCCGCGATGCGTTCCTCGGTGGCGGTCAGCCGAAGCTGTTCCAACCGGGCGGCCTCCCCGGCCAGCGGTGAATCACTCAGCCCGGCGAGGGCGGGCCCGCGCCACAACGCCAGCGCGGCATCGAACGACTCGGAGGTCTCCTCGGACGTGGACGCCGAGCGTGCGTCGGCCATGCGCTGTTCGAACACGTCGACGTCCAGCGATCCGGCGGGGATCTGGGCCAGGTAGCCCGGAGCCCGGGTGACGATCACGTCCCGAGCGCCGGCGCGGGCCAGCGCCTGGCGTAACGTCTTGACGTAGGTCTGGATCGCGGCCTTCGCCGTCCCCGGTGGACTGTCCGGCCAGATGATGTCGATCAGACGGTGTGTCGGCACGACGTGCCCCTGTTCGAGCAGCAGCGCGGCCAGCAGCGTCTTCGGTTTGACTCCCCCCAGCGGGACCGGCGCCCCGGCGACCGTCACCTCGACCGGCCCCAACAGTCGAAACTCCACCGGCCACTCCCTGTCGCGTCGGTGCGGAACAGCAAGGTGAGGGCGTACCTGCCGGCGCGCCCGCCCGTCGGGCACCAACAGGGGTTCCGTGGTGCAAGGCGTCGGCGCGGCGGGGGTGGTTCAGAGGATCTTTAGGCCAGCATGGACAGTCTCCACCGACAGCGCAAGGTTCAGGTGGATATCACGATACTTACGGTCTTTCCGGTCTTCCCGTTTCATCAGTGCCGGCGCCGTTCGGGCATGTACGTTCACTGAGTCGGCGTCTTCTTGCAGATGTTCTGCGTGGCGGTGCGGGCCGAGGGGGTCGCCTGCGGCGAGGGCGTCGCCGGCGTGGCGGAGCCCTCCGGCGCGGCCACCGTCACCTTCTTGACGTCGTGGTTCTTCTGGCCCACGACGACCTCGATGCCGGTGACGTCCGGTTGCTCGCGCAACTCGGCGCCCGGGATGGCGGCGGCCACCGTACGCGCCGAGTCCTCGCGGCCGGGCGGGTAGCGGATGACGGTGGTGGCGAAGTCGCGGCGGGCCGTGTCGCCGGGGGGCGACGGCACCATGAACCCGGCCTCGACGAGGCGGGCCTTCGTGGTCGCGCCGAGGCCGGTGACGAGCGTGCCGTTGAGCACCTTGACCGAGATTCGGCCCGGCGGGATCGTGAGCGCCGTCGGAGAGGCCGCCGGGGAGGACGCAGAAGAGGACGCAGGGCTCGCCGACGCCGCGGGGCTGCCGGAAGGAGACGCCGAGGCCTGCGCCGGCGGCTTGACGAGGGACTGGTCGGCGTCGATCCGCTGGAACAGGTCACGGGCGGCCGTCTTGTCCCACAGCACCGCCGACTCGCCCGTCGGCGCGTGGTAGTTCACGTCGGCGAGCGGCACGGTCGCGAACGACACGTCGTCGGTCGAGACCTCCTTGAACTGGCTGACCATGCCGAGCAGGTCCTTCTGCAGCTCCTGGTCCACCCTGAGCGTCCTGAAGGTGGAGTCGAGGAACCCCTTCAGCCTGACCGGATTGGCCAGCGTGCCGCTGCTGAGCGCCTTGTTGAGCAGGGCGGAGATGACCTGCTGCTGCCGGTCGATGCGGTCGAGGTCGGAGCGGGCCGTGGCCCTCGTGCGGGCGTACGCGAGCGCGTTGACGCCGTCCAGCGTGTACGTGCCCGGCTGCAGGTTCAGCTTGGTCTTCGGGTCGTCGATGGGCACGGGGGTGCAGACGGTGACGCCGCCCAGCGACTCCACCACGTCGATGAACCCGAGCACGTTGACCTCGACGTAGTGGTTGATGCGCAGCCCCGTCGCCTGCTCCACCGTCTTCACGGCCAGCTTCGCGCCGCCGAACTGGTAGGCAGAGTTGATCTTGTGCTCGCCCTTGCCGGGGATCGTCGTCCAGGTGTCCCGCGGCAGGCTGACCACGGTGACCTTGTCGTGGTCCTCCGACAGGTGGATCACCATCATCGTATCGGTGCGCTCGCCGACGTCGCGGCCGAGGTGGAGCTGGTTCTGCTGGCGCCTGGTCAGGTTGTCGCGCCTGTCCACGCCCACGAGCAGGATGTTCATCGCCCCCCGGGACCCGGTCTCGCTCGTGCCCGCGTCCACCGCCTCGATCTGCCTGGCGGCGTAGTCCGACGACACCCACGCGACGCCCGAGCCGATCAGCACCACTCCGGACAGCGAGCCCGAAATGACCAGGGATCGGAGGTTCGTCCTCCGCCGGCGGGCGCGTTGCGCCGTCAGCCTCACCCCGCCGTACCCGTCGCCCCCTACGCGGACGCCGGAGTCCTCCTCATGGTCGCCGGGCATTCCCGTCCTCCGGTTGCCGTCTCCACCCCTCCGTACAGTAGCGTGAGCGCCGCCATGAAGCCCTTTCCCGACTCGCGACAGTCGCGCCAGAATCCCGCGCGGAACTGGCCGCCGATCTCGGTGATCATGCCGGTGCTCAACGAGGAGCGGCACCTGCGCGACGCCGTACGGCAGGTACTCGAACAGGACTACGAGGGCCCTCTCGAGGTCGTCATCAGCGTGGGCCCCTCCCATGACCGCACGCAGGAGGTGGCCGACGCCATCGCGGCCGAGGACCGCCGCGTCGTCGTCGTGCCGAACCCCACCGGCCGCACCCCCAACGCGCTGAACGCCGCCATCGCGGCCTCCCGCAACCCCATCGTCGCGCGGGTCGACGGGCACGCGATCCTGCCCCGCGACTACCTGCGTACGGCCGTGGAGACGCTGGAGCAGACCGGTGCGGACAACGTCGGCGGCATCATGGCCGCCGAGGGGATCACGCCGTTCGAGCAGGCGGTGGCCTGCGCCATGACCTCGAAGATCGGCGTGGGCAACGCGCGGTTCCACACGGGCGGGGAGGCCGGCCCGGCCGACACCGTCTACCTGGGCGTCTTCCGCCGCAGCGCCCTCGACCGGGTGGGCGGCTACGACGAGCACTTCCTGCGCGCGCAGGACTGGGAGATGAACCACCGCATCCGGGAGACCGGCGGGCTGGTGTGGTTCCAGCCGAGGATGCGCGTCACCTACCGTCCCCGGCCCAACGCGCGCGCCCTGGCCAAGCAGTACTTCCACTACGGCCGCTGGCGGCGGGTCGTCTCCCGCACCCACCAGGGCACGATCAACCTGCGCTACCTCGCCCCGCCCGCCGCTGTGGCGGCGATGGCGCTGGGCCTGGTGGTCTCGCCCTTCTTCTGGCCCGGCCTGATCATCCCCGCGGGCTACCTCGCGGCGATCCTCGCGGGTTCGGTCCTCACCGGACGCGGGCTGCCGGGTGCCGCGCTCGCGCGCCTGCCGCTGGTGTACGCCACCATGCACATCTCGTGGGGGACGGGCTTCCTGACCAGCCCCCCGAAGCTCAGCAAGCCCCGTCCCAAGCCGGAACGGGCGAGCCTAGAGGACCTCTTCGAAGACTGAGGTGTCCAGCGTGAAGCCGATCGGGTGGGGGACCTGGATCTCCCGCCCGAACGGCACCGTCGAGGTCACCTGGTACTGACCCTCCTTGGGGTCGCTGTAGACCGTGACCGAGGCGGGCCTCGTCAGCGGGTCCACGAGGAGCATCACCGGGACCCCGCCCCCGGCGTAGATCGCCGGCTTCTTGAGGCGGTCGTCCTCCGCGCTTCCCTTTGAGACCACTTCGGCGACCAGCAGAAGCCCGCTGGAGAACAACTCCCGGTTCCCCCAGCGTGGGCAGTCGACCGGTGCGATGACGAAGTCCGGCTCTACCGGATCGCGACTGCCGTCGATGCACACGTCCACGTTGCCGCTGAAGGCCTCCCATCCCCGCTCGTCCATGAGGGGGATGAACGCGCGGAACAGGCGCATGGCGGCTTGACCGTGTTCGGGAGCGTCCCGCAGGCGGGTGATGAGCCGTCCGTCGATCACCTCTGTCCGCAGTCCGGGCAGCGGAGGCAGCGCATCGAACAGTTCGCGCGGGGTTCTGGGCAGCGGCCGGCCGGGCACCGACGCCAGAGCGGGCCTGGGCGGCTCGTCGTCGGCATCCATAGAACTCTCCTCGGCTCGTTCAGTCGCGGGCGGAAGGGGCAAGGGCTTCGAGGCCGAGGGAGCGGGCGCGGGCCTCGGCGCGGGCGGCGGCACGCCGTACGGCCTCCTCGAAGCGGGTCAGCGGGTCCGGGTGGTCGGCGCCGAGCAGGTAGGCGCGCAGGGCCCGCCGGGCCGCGGCCATGTCGTCCTCCCCGGGCACGCCGAGGCGGCGCAGGATGTCGGGCAGCTCCGCCAGGTCGGGCCCGAGCAGGTACGCCGCCCCGGCGGCCGGATAACGCTCGCGGAACCGGTCCGCGGGAAGGCCCGCCACGTTGGCCACGACGTACGGCTTGCCGCTGGCCACGAAGTCCGACACCACACTGGAGATGTCGGAGACCAGCACGTCGGCCTCGTTGAAGCACTCGTAGAGCGACGGCTCCCGGCCCGTCACGGCGACGTGGGGCATTCCCGTGCTCTCGCCCAGCAGAGCCATGATCTTCCGATGCGCCGCCCTGGCCGCCGGTGAGCGGTGCCCGGTGAGCGGATGGGGCTTGTAGATCACCCGCACCGGCTGGTCGAGCAGGGCGCGCACGATCGCCGGTCCCATGGCGACGAGCGAGCTGTGGAACAGGTCGTCGCTCCACCCCTCCCACGTGGGCGCGTACAGGACGGTCTGGTGCGGCGCCGCCCCTTCGGCGTACGGGCTGGTGCGCAGCACCCCGGCGAGCTGGGGCCGGCCGACCTCCTCGACGACCTCGTCCCGCACGCCCACCTGGGCGC
Organism: Microbispora sp. NPDC046973; assembly: GCF_040644495.1. Classification (NCBI taxonomy): domain Bacteria; kingdom Bacillati; phylum Actinomycetota; class Actinomycetes; order Streptosporangiales; family Streptosporangiaceae; genus Microbispora; species Microbispora sp. NPDC046973. Next base: position 360,851 of record NZ_JBEYWQ010000003.1, read on the forward strand.
GCAGGTAGCGGTCCCGCCCGGCCGGCCCGGCCACCCAGACCTCGTCGTACACCTTCGTGTACGGATTGAAGGACGCCTCCTTGTCGCTGTCGCCGTGGCCGATGAACACGCTCCGCACCCCCGGCACCCGGAGCATGTGGATGTTGTTGCCGACGTTGGCGGGGAACAGCGCGACCCGCACGCCGTCGAGCGCGCGGAAGTTCATGAGGTCGACCGACGAGGGGATGCACACGACGGGCAGCCTCGTCGGGCCGAGGGCCGCGGCCAGCGGCCGCTCGCGCAGCACCACCAGCGTCCTCGGCGTGATCCGCTCCAGCGTGCCGAGCCACATGGTGGCCTGGTAGACCGCCGTGGCCGGTCCCGAGAAGTACATGACGACCTCGGGCCGGTAGGCCGCGACCCAGTCGTCCACGGCAGCGAGGACCCGCCGCCGGTCGCCCAGGTGCCTGGCCCGCCTCGCGTGGGCCAGCAGCGCGACCACGGCGGTGAGCTCCAGCATCAGGGCCGCGCCGGCGCCCGCCACGCCCGTCCAGCCCAGGCCCATGGGCGCCGTCGCCGCCGCGGGCACGACCGCGAGCGCGTCGAGGTAGAGCAGCCGGGCACCGCGCCAGGTGAGCAGCGCGTGGGGCGGCGCGGGCGGGATCCGCAGCGCGGGCAGGTCGATGTTGCGGGTCACCACCGGCATCTGGTTGTGCCGGCGGTCGACGTGCTCGGAGAGCCACGTCTGCACGGCACGCAGGCCGTGGAACAGGAACAGCCCGGCCGCCAGCGCCGCGAACCACAACGGCCGGCCCGGCGCCAGCCGCGCCAGCAGCACGACGGCGGCCGTCTCACGCGACAGGAAGCGGACCGTGGCCCCGAGATGGGCCCGGCTCAGCGCCCCCGCCGCCCGGCCGGGCAGTGCGATCTCCGCGGCGTACGACAGCGGCACGAGCACCGCGAAGGTCGCGGGCAGCGGCCACAGGGCGGCCGCGAGCAGGGCCGGGTATGACGCGAGCGTGAGCGCGGTGAACGCGCCCCTGCGCCCGCCGGCAAGGCTTCTCAGCGCCGGCCGCCGGACTATCGCGACCAGTGTGTTCGGGGCTCTGCGCCCCGTGATGTTTCCCCCCATGGGCGAGCGCCCGTCCCTCCGTACATGGTTGCGGTCATCGGCTGAGCCGTACGTCCACGACCTGTCCCGTGAGACGGGACAGCAGCACGTCGATGCTGGTGCGGGCGACGGCGGCGGGGGAGAGAAGCGTTCCGGCGGGTTCGTCGCCGAACGCGCGCAGCCGCATGGGGGTGGCGGTGCGCTCGGGGTTGACGCAGTTGACGCGGACACCCTGGCAGGCCCACTCGTCGGCGAGCGCCTGGGTGAGGTTGACGACGGCGGCCTTCGTGGAGGAGTAGAGGCTGTAGTCGGCCCGGCCGCGGGTGTAGGACGAGGAGGTGTAGAGCAGCAGGTGGCCGCGGGTCTCCATCAGGTACTTCACGGACGCGCGGGCGATGTTGACCGGTCCGAGGTAGTTGACCCCGATGGTCTCCTCGATCGTGTGCTGCCCGGCCTCGCCGAGCTTGCCCATGTGCAGCACGCCCGCCGTGTTGACGACGTAGTCGATCCTGCCGGTCTCGGCGTACACCCGGGCGAGCGCGTCCTCCACGGCGGCGACGTCCTCGACGCGCACGCCGTTCTGGCTGCGGGAGAACGAGTGGACGCTCGCGCCGTACCCTCTGGCCAGCGCGACGATGTCCGCGCCGATGCCGTAGCTGCCGCCGAAGACCACGAGCGTGCGGCCCTCCAGCCCGGCCCGGTAGGCATCCTCGTCCAGCGCGGGCGCGGTGTTCTCGGCGAGCTGGAAGAGCTTGTCGGCGATGAAGACGTCGACCGGATGGGTGACCTTCATGTTGTGCTCGCTGCCGGGCACGATGTAGATCGGCACGTCGGGCAGGTAACGCAGCACGACGCCGCAGTCGTCCGTCGTGGGCAGCGAGGGGAACTCGGGGTCGGCGAGGGCCCGCTCGTACGCCGCCCGGATCACCGACAGCCGGAAGCACTGCGGGGTCTGCCCCCGGCGCAGCCGCGAGCGGTCGGGGATGTCGCGGATGATGTCGCCGCGCGGGCCCGGCGCGGCCACCACGATCGTGTCGGAGGAGGGGATCGCCACCTCGACCGCCTCGTAGCGTTCGAGCGCGGCCACGCACTCGCTGATGATGCGCGGCTCGATCAGCGGCCGTACGGCGTCGTGCAGCAGCACGTCGCACTCCTGCTCGCCCAGCGCGCACAGCGCCCGCCAGGTCGTCTCGGTGCGGCTCGCGCCTCCTTCGAGCACCCGGCCGACCTTGGTGTAGCCGTTCCTCCTGACGAGCTCCTCGGCCTCCGCGACGAAGCCGGGGGCCATCAGGACGACGACCTCGTCGATCTCCGGGTGGCCGTCGAACACGTCGAGGGTGTGCTCCAGGATCGTCTTCCCGGCGATCTTCAGAAGCTGTTTCGGGGTGTTGAGGCCCACGCGCTGGCCGACGCCGCCGGCCAGCACCACCCCCACCCTGCGCAGACGCGATTCGGCGATCATGATGTCCTCCCCGGAGGAGACCATACCCGTGCCGGAAGCCGGAGAAGGTGATTGCCACCTAGTGATCACTCGGTTACTTTGCGAGGTGAGCACGTGCGATCGACGTGAAGCGGGTTTCCATATGGGGGCGGATCCGAGTAAGCCCGGTACGTCACGGGACACAGAGACGGTGGCGGTCGTCCTCGCGACCTCGCCGGCCGCCGGGCTGCCCTGGTCCGACGGCGCCCGGTCCGACGGCAGCCTCCTGGAGCGGCTCACCGCCCAGCTCCTCACGCTGCCGGTCCGCGAGGTGCTGGTCGTGGTGCGCAGCCAGGACACCCAGGCGGGAGGGTGGGAGAGGGACGCGGACAGCAGCGGCCCGCGCCACCAGATCTGCGTCAGCGACGGGCTCGCCGAGGACCTGCGGATCGTGGCCAAGACGGCCCGCGCCTCGACCTCCCCGGTCGCCGTGCTGGCTGCCGACGTGGTCGCGCACACCGAGGCGCTGTCGCTGCTGCTCGAACATCCCGCGCGCCCGACCGGCGCGATCGTCGCCAGCGGCGACCCGGCCCCACTGCGGCCGCCCGTACGGACCGAGTGGGGCCGCGTCGTGTCTGCGGGCACGTCCTTCCACGAGGTCGAGTGGGCCAACGGCACGTTCCGCGGCGTCCTCCAGGTCGGGGAGGCCCACCTGGCCGGCCTGGCCGACATCGCCGAGGACCTGGCCGACCTGGCCCAGCGCCGCCACCTCGGTCGGGTCGGCGACGGCGAGGTTCCCGAACTGCTGCTCACGGGCCTGGTGCGGGCGGGCGTGCAGGTGCACGCCGTCGCGCTGAACACCCTGCACTGCGGGCGGGCCGGCACGCGCCCTGCCGCCGAGCGCGCGGTGCGCGAGCTGGCCGACGTCGACGAGGCGCAGGCCAGGCTCGACGCCGCGGTGAAGAGCGGCGACGGCTTCTTCACCACGTACTGCGTCAGCTCGTGGTCGCGTCACCTCATCCGCCCGGCCGCCCGTCTCGGCCTGACCCCGAACACGGTCACCGGCATCTCGGTCGGGTTCGCCGCCATCGCCGCGATCTGGTTCTCCGACGGCCGCCGGGCGGGGCTCGTGGTCGGCGCCGCCGCGCTCTACCTGTCGTTCGTGCTCGACTGCCTGGACGGCCAGCTCGCCAGGTACACGCGCCGCTTCTCCCCGCTCGGGAGCTGGCTCGACGCCATCTGCGACCGGCTCAAGGAATACCTGGTGTACGTCGGCCTGGCGGCCGGATATTTCGCCGGATCGCGGGAGCCGTGGGAGATCTGGGCTCTGGCGGTGGGCGCGATGATCCTCCAGACCATCCGCCACATGGTCGACTTCTCCTACGCGGGAGCGGTGGCCGACCGGGCCAGGGCGGCGGGCCTGCGGGCGGCGGCCCCGCGTCCGATGGCCGTGCCCTGGGACGAGGCGCCCGCGGCGGCCGCCGCGAAGGGCACCGGATCGGTGCTGGCGCTGTCGCGGCGGCTCGACGCGCTGAGCGGCGCGAGGGGCGTGGCCTACTGGGCGAAGAAGATGATCGTCCTGCCGATTGGGGAGCGCATGGCGCTGATCTCGGTGACGGCCGCGCTGTTCGACGCGCGGGTGACGTTCCTCGCGCTGCTGGGCTGGGGCGCGGTGGCCCTGGCCTACACGGCCGCCGGGCGGATGGCGAGGTCCTTCGCATGAGCGAGCGTAGCGAGCGAATCAGTCAACGCAGCGTCTGGCGCATGCCACTGCGAGCCGAAGGCGAGGAGGTGGCATGAGTCGGCGCCCCCGTGAGGCCGGCGGGAAGTCCCGGGGCGCGATCTCCGTGCACATGACGCCGGTGCCGCCCAGCGCCGTGGTGGCCTACCGCGACGACGGCCCGCTGTCGAAGGCGATGGGGCTGCTCGTGGCCGGGCAGCTCCCGCCGCTGCCGCCCGCGGTCGCGGGGGCCTTCGTGACCGCCGTGCTGCTGGTGCTCGGCATCGCCGGGGCCGACGACTTCGCGGTCTTCGCCCCGGCGGTGGCCCTGCTGCTGGCCGGGGCGGGCAGCGCCCACCGGCACGACGGCAGGCTCGACTGGCTGGCGCCGCCGATCCTGCGGCTGACCGAGTACGGCTTCATCGCCTCGGCCGGGTTCGCCCGCTCCGTCCCACCGGCGCTCATCGTCGCGCTGATCGGCGCGATGGCCTTCCACCACTACGACACGGTCTACCGGCTGCGCCAGCACGTGTATCCGCCGCCGTGGCTGGCGACGGCCGGGCTGGGCTGGGACGGCCGGATGCTCGTCGTCGCCATGGGCGGCCTGCTCGACGTGATGACCGCCGTGTTCGTGCTGCTCGCGCTCTACCTGTGGGCCCTGTTCGGCTGGGAGAGCCTGACCTGCTGGCTCGCCGCCCCCCGCACTCCCGACGAGGCCGTGGAACCGGCAGCCCAGGATTAACGTCAGACCAACGGTGGATTACCCAAGCGGGGTGCCGAGCCAACTAACCTTTGGGGTTACTGTCTGACGCTCGACCTCAAGGAGTGCGGGAAATTGCTCGGAATGGTGCTGGCCGCCGGAGCCGGACGTCGCCTGCGGCCGTACACCGACACGCTGCCAAAGGCGCTGGTGCCGGTCGACGGTGAAACCACGATCCTCGACATCGCCCTGCGTAACCTGGCGGCCGTGGACCTCCGCGAGGTCGTGGTGATCGTCGGCTACCAGGCGCAGGCCGTACGGGAACGGCAGGCCGACCTGGAGCGGCGCCACGGGGTGACGCTCACGCTTGTCCACAACGACAAGGCCGAGGAGTGGAACAACGCCTACTCCCTGTGGTGCGCCCGCGACTACTTCTCCCAGGGCGCGCTGCTGGTCAACGGCGACACCGTCCACCCCGTGTCGGTGGAGCGGACCCTGCTGGCCGCCGAGGACACCTCCGACATCCTGCTCGCCGTCGACGACGTGAAGTCGCTGGCGGACGAGGAGATGAAGGTCACACTGGAGGACGGCCGGCTGAAGCGGATCACCAAGCTGATGGACCCTGCCGAGGCGTACGGCGAGTACATCGGCGCCACGCTGATCCGGCCCGCCGCGGCCGAGCGGCTGGCCGACGCGCTGAAGGCCACCTTCGAGCGCGACCCGCAGCTCTACTACGAAGACGGCTACCAGGAGATGGTCGAGCGCGGCGAGAAGATCGCCGTCGCGCCGATCGGCAAGGTCGAGTGGGTCGAGGTGGACAACCACGACGACCTCGCGAAGGCCCGTGAGATCGCGTGCCGTTACTGATTTCCGCGGTCTTCTGAGGAGTTCGCATGCCGATTCTGGCAAGGATGCTCCCCGCGCCTCTCACGATGGAGGTGCGGCGGGGCGCGATCGCGCAGCTCGGCACCCTGCTCGCCGACAGCAGGGTGGCCACCTCCGGCCGGGTCGCGGTCGCGGTCGGCGTCGGGCAGGGCGACCGCATCGCGGAGGTCATCGCGCCGTCGCTGGGTGAGGCCAAGGTGCTCCGGGTGGCGGACGGCACCGTGGACGCCGCCGTGTCACTCGGCGCGGACCTGCGCAAGGGCAACTACGAGGCGGTGGTCGGCGTCGGCGGCGGCAAGACGATCGACGCCACCAAGTACGCCGCGTCGCTCGCCGGCATCCCGATGGTCGCGGTCGCCACCAACCTCTCGCACGACGGCATCTGCTCGCCGGTGGCATCGCTCGTGTACGAGGGCGGCAAGGGCTCGTTCGGCGTCCCCATGCCACTGGCGATCATGGTCGATCTCGAGTTCGTCCACGACGCCCCGTCCTCGCTCGTCCGGTCTGGAATCGGCGACGTGCTCAGCAACCTGTCCGCCATCGAGGACTGGCAGCTCGGCAACACCGAGCGGGGCGAGCCCATCGACGGGCTGGCGATCTCCATGTCGCGCACCGCCGCCGAGGCCGTGCTCGGCCGGCCGGACTCGGTCGAGTCGGACGCGTTCCTGACCGTGCTCGCCGAGGCGCTGATCCTGTCCGGGATGTCGATGGTCATCGCAGGGTCAAGCCGTCCGGCGAGTGGCGGCGATCATGAGATCCTTCATGCTGTGGATCAGCTCTTCCCCGGCACCTCCAATCACGGTGAGCTGGCCGGCATCGGCGCGGCGTTCTGCTACTTCCTCCGTGAGGACGCGCACCGGCTCGGCCAGGTGACCGGCTGCCTCAGGCGGCACGGCCTGCCCGTCGCACCGGGCGACGTCGGCCTGTCGATCGACCAGTTCACGGCCGCGGTGATGCTGGCCCCCAGCACCCGGCCCGGCCGCTACACCATCCTTGAGCACCTCCGGCTGTCGGAGCACGAGGTCCGTGGGAGAGTTGAGGACTATGTCCGCGCCGTCGGTCGCTGAGCTTCGCGCGGTCGCCCAGCCGCAGACCACCATGGACCGCCGCAGCGGCGAGCACTGGGCCGGCCTGCTGTACATGCGGCGCCTGTCCATCTACGCCACCTGGCTGCTGGCCAAGACCCCCATCTCGCCGAACCAGGTCACCGGTCTGATGATCCTGTGCGGGGTGGCGGCGGGCGCCGTGCTCGCCCTCCCGGGCTTGTGGGCGGCGCTGGGCGCGGCCCTGCTCATCCAGATCTATCTGCTGCTCGACTGCTCGGACGGGGAGCTGGCCCGGTGGACCGGCCGCACCTCGATCACCGGGGTCTATCTCGACCGGGTCGGGCACTACTTCGCCGAGGCGGCGCTGCTGATCGGGCTGGGCTTCCGGGCCTCGGAGACCCTGCCCGACTGGTACACGGTGATGGGCCTGGCGGCGGCGCTCGGCGCGATCCTGATCAAGTCGGAGACCGACCTCGTCGACGTCGCCCGCGCCCGGTCGGGCCTGGTGGCGACCACCGAGGCGGCGGCGCAGCAGTTCACCTCGCCGCGGCTCGCGCTGGCCCGCAGGGCCGCGGCGGCGCTGCGGTTCCACCGGGTGATCCAGGCCGTCGAGCTGTCGCTGATCGTCGTGGTCGCGGCGGTGCTCGACAACTGGTTCTCCGCCACCCGCATCCTCGTGGTCGCCTGCGTCGTCATCGCGGGAGTCCAGCTCGTGCTGCACCTGGTCAGCATCCTCGCCTCCCGGCGGCTGTCATGAGCGCGTCGTTTCCCGCGCGGGCTTTCATTAGAGCGATCCGGAGGGGCGCGCCGCCGGTCTGGACTGAGGAGCGCGCGGGAGCGAAGCGACCAGAGCGCGACGAGGGGGGTTCATGGCGCGCCTCCGGCACGACCGAGCGGATATGAGCGCCGCGATGGTGAGCGGGAGGCACAGCCGACCGGCCGTACATTCGCCGTTGGGTAGGGGTTTGGTGGCAGTTCCGATACCCTTATGCCACGGTAAACCAGGCAGATTCCGGATTGCCCGGCCATACAGACTCGGTGATCATGAAGTCGTGTGTAGTGCGCCCCACGTCGAGGCGATGACGCGGTGAAAATCTCCTGTGTCATCCTCACTATGGGCAACAGGATCGCCGAGCTCGACCGGGCGGTGGAATCCGCGCTCACCCAGACCGACGGCGACATCGAGGTGGTCATCGTCGGCAACGGCGCGGACGTGCCGGAGCTGACCGTCCAGCCGCTGCCCGGCACCGCCGCGAGCATCAAGACCGTACGGCTGGAGTACAACGCGGGCATCCCCGAGGGGCGCAACCGCGGCGTGCAGGAGTGCTCGGGCGACATCGTCCTGTTCCTGGACGACGACGGCTGGTATGCCAACTCCAAGGTCGCCGCGCACGTCCGCGAGCGGTTCACGCACGAGCCCGACCTCGCCGTGATCAGCTTCCGGGTGATGGACCCCGAGGGCGGCTCGGTGCAGCGGCGGCACGTGCCCCGCCTGCGGGCCGGCGACCCCGAGCGGTCCTCCCCGGTGACGACCTTCCTCGGCGGCGCCTGCGCCATCAGGAAGTCGGCGTTCCTGCAGGTCGGCGGGCTGCCGGAGAAGTTCTTCTACGCCCACGAGGAGACCGACCTCGCCTGGCGCCTGCTCGGCGAGGGCTACCGCATCGAGTACGACGCCGAGACGGTCATGTACCACCCGCTGGTGCTGCCGTCCCGGCACACGGACTTCTACCGGCTGAACGCCCGCAACCGCGTTTGGCTGGCCCGGCGCAACCTGCCGTGGCCGCTCGCGATGTTCTACCTGCTCAACTGGGTCGTGCTCACGCTCGTACGCGAGCGCTCGATGCCCGCGATCAAGGCGTGGTTCCGCGGCTTCTTCGAAGGGCTGCGCGAGCCGGCGGGCGAGCGCCGTCCCATGGCCTGGCGCACCGCCTGGCGCATGCTCCGCCTCGGCCGCCCGCCCATCGTCTAGGGCCCGTCGTCCAGGGCCTGTCGTCCAGGGCGCTCGGTCGATCTGGCGGACGACGGCTGCGGTGCGAGCCGATGACGGCGCCCCACGTCTCGGTGCTCAGCCGAGCGCCGACATGAACGAGGCGACGAGACGGGAGCGGTCGCCGGGGAGCGCCCGCCCGCCGTGGACCATGAAGGACGTCGTGGAGGCCCGCGCCAGGCCGCGTCCGGCGAGCCACGAGATCAACTGCTGGCGGCGGTGGTCGAGGTCGATCCTGACCGGGACGACCGAGTCCCCGGCCAGGGCCGTGACGAGGGCGCGGGCGCTCTCGTCGTCCTCCGCGACGATCGGGCCGACGAACAGTCTGTCGCCGCTCCGCCAGGCCGCACCGTAGCCGGTGATCTCGCCGTCCCGCTCGGCGACCCTGACCTGCTCGGCGAAGGCGAACAGGCGGGCCAGCAGACGCGACCGGTCGGCCCCGAAGACCTCGACGTCGAGGGCGCACAGCGCGGCCAGGTCCCGTCCGGGTTCGGCGAGCCGTGAGGCGTTCCGGCCGGGACCCGACTCGCCGTACGGGCCGTCGCCGGCGTCGAAGCGGCCGACCCGGGCCTCGATCACGCCGACCGTCTCGAAGCCCAGCTTCTCGTACAGAGGCCGGCCGTACTCCGTCGCGCACAGGAACAGGGTCGCGTCGCCGGCCGCCGCGAGGACGTGGTTCAAGAGACGGCGTCCCAGCCCTCGCCCGTTGTAGCGGGAGGCGACCAGCATCATGCCGACCGCGGCCGCCGTCCTGTCGTATCGGGTGAGGACGACGGTCCCCGCCAGGCCGCCGCCGTCCGGGGCGTCGACGCCGAAGCCCTCGCCGTTCTCCAGCAGGAGCCGCCACTTGCGCTCCTCCCTCGGCCAGGACCGGTCCTGGGCCACATCGAGGCAGTGGGGCAGGTCGCCGAGGCCGAGGCGGCGGACAGGCGGGAAGGACGGGTCTGCGGGCTTCATGGGCACCTTTCGCTTGGCGGCCCTCCGACCGTAGCGCCCCCCGCCCCACCCCGGCTCATGTTGCCCGACGGCGGCGGTCCTCGTCAGCGGGTCGCGTGGCGGGCGGTGCGGACGGCCAGGGCGGCGCAGAGCAGGGCCGCGGCGAGGCCGGTCACGACGAGCGGGGACGGCCCGGCGGGCAGCCCCGCCACACGGACCGCGCCCATGTAGTCGACGGCCGCCGTCCCGTTGACCACGAGATACCACAGACCGAGGTAGACGACCTGGAAGACCCGGTGCGTACGGCAGGCCGCGCCGAGCGCCAGGGCGAGCGAGGGCACCAGCAGCGCGCCGCCCGCCCACGAGCCCACTCCAGGCCAGTCGGCGGCGACCGCCATGCGGACGAGGGGCCCCACACCGGTCGCGGCCGTGAGGACGACCCCCGCCGCCCACTCCGCGAGCAGCCCGCGCCAGGGTGCGGGATAGGCGCCGAGCAGCCCCTCCACGCCGTACTCCACCCGTTGGGTGCCCAGCCTCGACCAGATCAGCACCGGCCATATCCAGGCGAACGGGAGCATGGTCGCGGGCTCCGGCGTGGCGAAGGCGGCCGCCGTCACCCCGGCGGCCACGAGCCACCACCAGCGTGAGACGCCCTGGAGGAGGATGCGCAGCTCACCGGCGAGAAGCCGTCGCAACGCCCGGCCCGGACGCGGCGTGCCCGAGGGCGCGGTCCGGAGGGTCGTCAGGAAGGCCGGCCGGCTGCCCTCGGCGGTGACGCCCGGCTCGTACGGCGTGACGGCCGGGGCGGTGAGACGGCGCGAAGGGTCGAACCGGGCGAACCAGAGACACGGCAGCAGCGCCAGGACGACCGCCACCAGGACGAGGACGAGACGGGTGCCGAGGAACGCGCCGGTGACGGAGAAGCCGTCCCACTGGAAGGTGCGCAGCGGCCTGGCGACGGCGGTCAGGCCGAGGCTGAACTCCCGGCCGTGCACGTCGACGCCCTGCACGTGGATGCTCTGTGCGGCGAGGGCGGCGCGCATCGAGTCGGCGGCCCACTGAGTAGCTGCGTGCACCCCGAGACCGCCGAGAGGCGCCCTCCGCGACTGGCCGCCGATCAGGAGGACCAGGGAGACGACGAACCAGACGACGTTTCCCACGCCGCCCCGCAGCAGCGGCACGGTTTCGAACAGCACCGCGGCCGCCGCCGTCAGCGCCAGCGGCGGCAGCGTGATCGTCACGAAGGGCAGCAGGAGCGCCACCGGATCCACGGCTGCGGACTCGCCCCGGGCGAGCTGCATGATCGGCGCGGTCACCGCGAGCACGGCCGCCATCGACGCGAGCACCAGGAAGTCGCTGAGGAACTTCCCCAGCAGATAGGCGGAGGTGCGCAGCGGCGTGGCGGCGACGAGCTGGCCCACGCGGGTGCGCTCGTCCCGGCCGATCGCGTCGCGCACCAGGTAGAAGCCGCCCACGGTGAGCCAGAGGGCGCCGGCGAGCGCGGTCGCCGTTCCGACCCAGGCGCTGGTGTAGACGCCGCGGTAGCCCCCGACGTCCAGGATCACCCACCTGGAGTCCGCGGGCGGGACGGCCAGCCGGGCCAGGCCGACCGCCGCCAGCAGGATCAGCGCGTACGCGGGCCGCCGCACCCGCTCCCGGAAGTCGGCGACGGCGAGCGCGACCGTCGCCCGCGCCGTGACCCCCGCCGAAACCCGCCCCGCGACCCGTGCCGTCATCGGGCCGCCTCCCGGACGCCGCCGCCCACGACGGCGAGGTACAGGTCCTCCAGGTCGGGGGGCACCCGTACGGCGTCGGCGGCCGGCGGCGCGTCCGACAGGAGCCGCAGGCGGATGCCGTCCACCGTGCGGATCACCCGGCCGGCCGGGTGGCGCTCCCGCAGGACGGCGGCCTCGGCGGGCCCGGCGACCGTCTCCCAGACGTGGCCGTCGACCTCGGCGAGCAGCGCCTCGGGGGTGCCGCGCCGCAGCAGCCGTCCCCCGGCCACGACGGCGACGTCGGACGCGACGGACTCGATGTCGGACACGATGTGCGTGGACAGCAGGACCACCCGGTCCTCCGCCAGGTCGGCGAGTATGGCGCGGAACCGCACCCGCTCCTCGGGGTCGAGCCCCGCCGTCGGCTCGTCCACGATCAGCACCCTCGGATCGGTCAGCAGGGCCTGGGCGATGCCGATCCGGCGCAGCATGCCGCCGGAGTATCCGCCGAGGGGCGTCCGGACCGCCTCCGTGAGGTTGACCAGTTCGAGCAGCTCGTCGACACGCGCACGCGCCGTACGCGCGGCCAGCCCTTTCAGCGCGGCGAGGTAGGAGAGGAACTCCCGCGAGGTCAGGTGCGGGTAGACGCCGAAGTCCTGCGGGAGATAGCCGAGAACCCCGCGCAGCGCGTCGGGCCGGGACACCACGTCGGTCCCGTCGAACAGGACGCTGCCGCGGGTCGGCCTGGTGACCGTCGCGCAGATCCGCATCAGCGTCGACTTCCCCGCGCCGTTCGGGCCGAGCAGGCCGAGCAGTCCCGGGCCGCACCGCAGGGTGAGGCCGTCGACCGCGCGCCTGCCGCCCTTGTAGATCTTGGTGACGTCCACCAGTTCGAGCGTCGGAGTATCGATCATCTCGTCCCCCTACTCGGGCAGGCCGCGCAGGTCCGTCTTACGGCCGTCGCGCAGCACCCTGACCTCGCGAGGCACCTCGACCCGGTAGCGGGCCGAGCAGTCGGCCCACCCGGAGCATCCCGCGTCGAGATCGAGCCTGTTCCCGTCGAGCGTCTGACTGGAATGGGGATTGGTGCCGTGCACGTCGAACCACAGGGTGACCTTGATGTCCTTCCTGTCCGCCGAGACGAGGTCGGTCGGGGTGTCGTGCGCCCGCACGTCGAGCGTCCTGCCGCTGAACGAGAAGGTCTGGGACACCGGTGTGGCCTTCGAGGCGTCCGCGCAGCCGCTCACAACCGCCGCCGCGAGCACCGCCAGGACACACCACACCGTCTTGCGCGTAGTCATTCGGATCCTCCGGTTGAGCCGTCCCGAGCAGGATCCGCTGTGGGCGGCCGGGCGGGCATCTGCCGTTCGGCAGATATCCGCGACCCCATGGCGACGTTCAGCGGCCGGCGCGGCTCCGGCTCCTTCCCCGGGCGCCCTCCGGAACGGGGAGGACGGCGCTGACCTGCCACCCCGCCGCCCCGGGGCCGGCGTGGAGCACGCCCCCGAGCCCCTTCACCCGCTCGGCCAGGCCGATCAGGCCGGTGCCCCCGCCGTGCCGGTCGTCCCCCGCGAGCCCGGTGAGAGACGCGCCGCCGCCGTCGTCGTCGGTGACGCACACCCGCAGGGCCGGACCGTCGGCCGGAGCGACCGCGACCACCACCCCGGTCGCGGAGGAGGCGTGCCGCCGCACGTTGGTCAGCGCCTCGAGCACGACGGCGTACGCGGTGCTTGCGATCTCCGGCGCCACCGGGGGAAGGTCGCCGGGCATGTCGAGCCTGGCCGGGATCCTTCCGGTGGCGGAGAAACGGCCGACCAGGTCGGGCAGGTCGGCCAGGCCGTAGACCCGGGTCGGCGGCGGCTCCTCCGCCGCCCGCTCGTCCGGGTCGCGCAGCGCGCTCACCATGCGGTCCATGGACGCGAGCGCGCGCAGCCCCGCCTCCTCCACGCGTACGGCGAGCTCGCGCGCCTCGTGCGGATCGAGCGCGCCGAGCTGCGCCGCCTGGGCCTCCAGGACGATCCCCGTGATCTCGTGGGCGACGAAGTCGTGCAGGTCGCGGGCCGTCTCCAGCCGCTGGGCCCGCCGCGCGTCCGCCACCGCGCGCACCCGCCGGTCGTCCAGCGACCTGAGGTACAGCGCGACGGCGGCCACGGCGACCACGGCGATGAACGACAGGAGGCAGGCGATGATCGACGCCTCCGCCGCCGGGCGGGGCATGCGCAGCGTCAGCCGCAACGGCAGCGCGACTGCCGCCGCGATCCCGAGCGCCGTTCCGATGACCGCCGCCTGCCGCCCCGGCAGCCGCCGTACGACCCGTCCGAAAAGGAGCAGCAGCCCGCCCATCTCGACGGGCAGCCACAGCCCGGCCAGCTGGTGCCGCCCCTGGTAGGCGAACGTGACGGCGTAGGAGACCAGCGCGACGACGCTCGCCGCCTGGGCGAGGCCGATCCGCCGGTAGGGCAGGCGCGCCGGCGCGACGGCGACGGCCAGGGTGGCGGAGAGGGCGACGACGAGCGCGTGCGGGGGAGCGAGGATCGCCGGCGCAGGCACCATCACCACGACCACGACGCACAGGAAGGCGCGGACCCGGGACCTCGTCATGCCACCGAGGGTACGCACGCGGCGGGGACCTTCTCCTTCAATTCCCCCTGGCGTACCCCAGCTCCCAGGCGCGTACGGCGATGCCGACCCGGTTGCGCACGCCGAGCTTGCGCTGGATGCTCGCCACGTGGGTCTTGACCGTGCCCGGCGAGATGAACAGCTCGGCGGCGATGTCGGCGTTGGTCTTCCCCTCGGCCACCTGGCCGGCGATCTCGATCTCGCGCTCGGTCAGCGGTTCCGGCGGCGGCGTGTGCCGGGGGCCGCCGCCAGTGACGTGCCTGAGCAGCCGCACCGTGACCGAGGGACTGATCAGAGTGTCGCCGGCCACGGCGGCCCGGACCGCTTCCACCAGGAGCGCGGGGCCCGAGCGCTTGACCAGGAACCCGGACGCGCCGTGCCGCAGCGCCGGATAGACGTACTCGTCCAGGTCGAAGGTCGTCACCACCACGACCTTCGTCGGGGACGGCGCGCCGGGGCCGGCGAGAACCCGGGTCACCTCGAGCCCGTCCATCCTGGGCATGCGGATGTCGACGAGCGCCACGTCCGGCTGGAACCGCCGGGCCATCTCCACCGCGGCCACTCCGTCGGCGGCCTCGCAGACGACCTGGATGTCCGGCTGGCTCTCCAGGATGCGGCGCAGGCCCCGCCGCACCATCTCCTGGTCGTCGGCGATCAGGACGCGAATGGTCACCCGCCGATTCTTCCAGCCCGGCCGGGGGTGGCTCGTGGCGGCGTCAGGCCCGCCCCGGCTCCTCGAACGCCATCGACACGTGCTCGGCCGTCGCCGTCATCAGGGCCCGCCGGGGCAGGCCGAGCTCGCTCAGCTCCTTGGCGATCGGGTGGTTGCCGAGGCGTATGAGCGCGCCGCCTGGCCGCCAGCGGATGCCCCGGGCACGGACCGTCCAGGGGATGCGGCGGGTGACCCCGTCCAGGTGGGCGTAGGCGTCCGGCACGGGCAGCGCCTCACCGAGCAGCGGCGCGGGCGCCGACGGGATGCCCGGCCTGAGCAGCAGGTCGACCACCATCCGGCCGTCCCTGCGCAGCAGGCACCGCTTGTAGGGCGAGCCGAGCCGCAGATCCACCTCGGCCAGTTCCTTGGGGAAGCCCCAGATGGTCCGTCCGGCCTCCAGCGTGAACGTCTGGTCGACCGGCAGCCAGTGGACGAAGGCGCCCGACCCCGACCCGCGCAGGTCCCTCAGCCCGGCCAGCGGCCCGCGCCTCGGAGGGGGGCCCGCGTCGGCCGGCCGTACGAGGAAGGTGACCCCGAACTCGTTGTAGGAGCCCAGGTCCGAGTCGTGATATCGGACGAACACCAGCGAGCACAGGGCCTTGCCCGGCAGGACCTCGGTGACGTCCATCCTGGAGTACGCGAGGACCGCGCGGGCCGCGTCGGCCCGCACCAGGTAGGCGGCGAGGCAGACCGACGCGTCGCGGACCTCCACCGGCGTCTCGACCCTGCGACCCTGGACGACATGGCTTGCCATGCTTCCAGTACAGCAAGCCCGGCGTCCGGGCGACAGCCGTACGGCGGCAAGGTTGTTCCAGTCCTGGTTTCCGGCGGATGTCGATATCCGGGGGGTCGTTCGTATAGAGGATGAGCGGGCCCGCGCCGGGCGGGCCCCGCCGAGGAGGTGGACGAGACCGTGAGGCACTATCTGCTCAGCATCCAGCAGCCCGACGGCGGGACGCCCCCGCCGGAGGTCCTGGAGCCGATCATGCGGGACCTGGCGGTCCTCAACGAGGAACTGCGCGCGGCGGGGGCGTGGGTCTTCTCCGGCGGACTGCACGATCCGGGCACGGCGACCGTGGTGCGGGTGCGCGACGGGGAGGAGCTCGTCACCGACGGCCCGTACACCGAGGGCAAGGAGCACGTCGGCGGGCTGACGATCATCAAGGCGCCCGACCTCGACGCGGCGCTCGAATGGGGGCGCAGGCTCGCCCGCGCGACCACGCTCCCTGTTGAGGTGCGCCCCTTCGCGGGCGTCGTGGAGGGCGATGACGACCGGCAGTAGGGACCCCGACGTCGAGCGGGTGTTCCGCGAGGAGTACGGCAGGGCCGTCGCGGTCCTGGTCCGCCACTTCGGCGACATCGACGTCGCCGAGGAGGCGGTCCAGGACGCGTTCGCCGAGGCGGTGCGGCGCTGGCCGCGCGACGGGACGCCGCCGAGCCCGGCCGGCTGGATCATCACGACCGCCCGCAACCGGGCGATCGACCGCCACCGGCGGGAGTCCCTGCGTGCGGACCGGCACGCGCGGGCCGTCCTGCTGCACGCCCCGGACGACGCTGACGACGGCCCGGCCGAGGAGGGCCCCGTGCACGACGACCGGCTCCGCCTGATCTTCACCTGCTGCCATCCCGCGCTCGCCCCGGCCGCCCGGGTCGCGCTGACGCTGCGCCTGCTCGGCGGTCTCACCACGGCCGAGATCGCGCGGGCGTTCCTGGTCCCCGAGCCGACCATGGCCCAGCGGCTGGTCAGGGCCAAGGCCAAGATCCGCGACGCGGGGATCCCGTACCGCGTCCCGCGGGAGGCCGACCTGCCGGACCGCCTCCGGGCCGTGCTCGCCGTGGTCTACCTGATCTTCAACGAGGGGCACACGGCGAGCGCGGGCGATCGGCTGGCCCGCGAGGACCTGTGCGCGGAGGCCGTCAGGCTCGGCCGCCTGCTGGCCGGCCTGATGCCCGACGAGCCGGAGGTCATGGGGCTGCTCGCGCTCATGCTGCTCGTCCACGCGCGGCGCGACGCCCGCACCACTCCGGCGGGCGACCTCGTGCCGCTGCCGGAGCAGGACCGCGACCGGTGGGACCGCGCGCTCGTCGCCGAGGGCCAGGACATCATGCGGGCGTGCCTGCGGCGCGGCCGGCCGGGGCCCTACCAGATCCAGGCGGCGATCAACGCCGTCCACGCCGACGCGCCGATCGCGGCCGCCACGGACTGGCGGCAGATCCTGAGCCTGTACGACCACCTGCTCGCCCTCGCCCCGAACCCGGTCGTCGCACTGAACCGCGCGGTCGCGGTGGCCGAGGTGGACGGGCCGCGGGCCGCGCTCGCCCTCCTGGACGACCTCGGCATGGACGGCTACCACCTGTTCCACGCCGTCAGGGCCGACCTGCTGCGGCGGCTCGGCCGGACCGAGGAGGCCGCGCGGGCGTACGAGGCGGCGATCGCCCGCACCCGCAACGCCGCCGAGCGGGCCTTCCTCGGCCGCCGCCTGCGTCAGGTGCGGGAGCCGAGGTAGCGCAGGACGGCCGGCAGCGGCTCACCTGGCCGCTCCTGGACCGTGACGCGACCGCCCGCGCCCACCGGGGCGGGCGTGGCGGTCGTGCACAGGTCGCTAGACGTTCTGTCCCGACAGGTTGGTCAGGCGGCCGGCGGGAGAGCGGTCCGGCAGGGCGGCGACGGAGCTCGGGGCCTGGGCCCATCGTTCGAGCAGGGCGACGAACTCCCCGGCCACGGCGGGCCAGTGATAGTGGTTCAGCGCCTCGACGTAGCCCCGCGCGCCCATCGCGGCACGCCGTTCGGCGTCCTCGCGCAGGCGGAGCACGCACTGCACGACCGCGTCGGCCACCGCGCCGACCTCGCCGAACGGCACGATCGTCCCGCAGTCGACCCGGCCGACCAGGGACGCCGCTCTCGGCAGCGGGGTCGTCACGACGGGGATGCCGCGGGCCATGTATTCGATGACCTTCGTGGGCGTCGACTCGCGGTAGTTCGGCACGTCGTGCAGCAGGGACAGCCCGGCCAGGGCGCCCTCGGCCATCCGCAGCGCGTGGTTGTTGGGGACGTACCCGAACCAGTCGAGCAGTCCGGCGCGCTGCGCGTCGCGCAGCATCGGACGCACCGCGGCGTCGGCCGGTCCGATCAGGTCCAGGCGGATGCCGTACGGCCGGAGCCGCCGGGCGATCTCCACCATCTCGGCCGCGCCGCGCGCGAGGGAGATGTGGCCCACGTAGACGATCCGGTGGTCTCCCGGCGGCGGGGGCGGCGTCGTCGGCACGTACGTGTGGTTGGGCACCACGGGATGCGCGCCGGGGAAGCGCTTACGGTAGGACTCCTCGGCGAGGATGAGGTGCAGGCGCCGCTCCGCCCGGCCCTCGACCGCGCGGATCAGCGGCGGCAGGACGCTCCGCAACGGCCCCGGCAGATACGTCTTGGCGTTCAGCGCGCCGATCGTGTCCTCGTGGACGTCCCAGACCGTGGGCGGTCGCTTGCGCGGCAGCGCGAGCAGCAGCTCGATGTCGTGCACGAGCAGCAGGTCGGCGTCTCGCGCCGCCCTGCGCAGGGCGGAGGTGGCGGCCCGCAGCGCCTTGCCCCGGTGCAGGCCCACGGCCCTCGGCACGTCGACCGCCCGGATGCCCGGCCGCGGCGTCACGTTGCAGTGCGTGAACGGCGCGACGAAGGTCACCTCGTGCCCGGCGTCGAGCAACGCCCGGATCTGCCGGTGGGTGATCCGGGCGTCCTCGGGGTGATGGACTGTCGTGCCGACGCATACCCTCATATGGGGAGGCTGACCGCACCGTCCGAAATGACCGGATGCGCCGGGTGAATGGCCCCCGAAATGCCGCTTAACTTCCGGTGCTCGCCGGCTGCGGCGCCTGCCCGCTCGGCCTGCGGTACAACCAGGTCAGCCGGGGCTCGAGCAGCCACTTGAACGCCGTACGGGTGATCGGCAGGCACAGCACGATGGCCAGCGCGAAGCAGGAGCACGCGATGGCCGCCACGCCGAGCGGGCCGTACAGCCAGGAGAAGCTGAGCCAGCCCATCTCCTTGGCGATCATCACCGGAACGCCGTGCAGCAGGTAGCAGTAGAGCGTGCGGGTGCCGAGGTCGGTGAACCACGTCTGGCGCCGGGGGATCAGCGACATCACGGCCGCCGACATGGCCAGCGCGGCCACCAGCAGGCCCGTCCGCAGCAGCATGCCCTTCCACCAGACCAGGTGGAGGTCCTTGTAGCTGTCCTTGTAGTAGATCGGGCCGAGCTTGACCGAGTAGTTCTTCACGAGGAAGATCGCCACCCCCGCGGCGCCCAGCAGCACGAACACCGACAGCACCATCACCCAGCGCTGCTTGAGGAAGTCGAAGACCCCCGGCTTGAGCACGAGGCCGAGGACGAAGAACGGCATCAGGCCGAAGAAGCGGTCCATGCTGAAGTCGCCCGTCAGCTCGGAGAACCCGGCGAACAGGTATACGGCGATCGAGATGACGAACGGATACTTCATCCGCTTCCACACGGGTGTGGACAGCCGCCAGAACAGCAGCGCGAGCAGATACCAGTTCAACCAGGCCGGATCCATGATCGTGATGCTGAACTTGTGCCCGAAGGCGGTGCGCAGCAGGGCGTATCCCAGCTCGACGATCACGTACGGCACGAGGAACGTGTCGACCAGCTTGTTGGTCTTGGCGTTCGAGTTCCAGAAGTTCCTGGACAGGTAGCCGCTGACGATGACGAACAGCGGCATGTGGAAGACGTAGATGAACAGGTACGCCGCACGGGAGGAGTCGGCCGCGAGCGTCGGGACCAGCGAGTGCCCGATCGGCACCAGGGCGATGCCGACGAACTTCACGTTGTCCAGATAGGGGTCGCGCGGCTTCTTGGCCCGGGGCGCGGGCTCCTGCTCGGGCTCGTCCTCCGGGCCGTCATACTGCCCCGTACCCCGGGCGAACGGGTCGTCCGGCCGGACGGGCACCTCGGCCCAGGCGGGCAGCGGGGCGCGCAGCGGCCTGCCGAGCGGACCGGTCTGGCGGGGGTCGTTCGCGCCGGGACCGTCCTGGGAGCGCCGCCAGGGGTCCCACTGGGCGGGGTCGGCGGCCTCCTGGCCGGGCCACGCGGGAGCCGGCGCGTCGAGCGGGGACGCGGGGCTGAAGGCCGCGTGCGGAGCGGCTCCGGCGAAGGCGTCCCCGCCCCGCCCGCCGCGCGGGTCGCGGGTGGTCTCGGGGAACGGCGCGGCACCGAAGGGGTCGTCCGGGGTGAAGACGGCGCCGGCGCCGGACGGGGGAGTGTCGAGGAAGGGGTTCGCCGTCCTGCCGACGGCGGCCGCCGGAGACTCAGGGAAGCCCGGGGGTTCGGGGAAGTCGGGGAACCGCGTCCCCAGCGGCTCCGGACCGGCGCCGAAGGCCGGGGTGGGGAAGGCCGGGGAGTCCCCGAAGGGGGGCGTCGGGACGTCGGCGGCGTCCTGCGGGCCGGGGGCGGACGGCCGCCGGGCGGCGCCGGGGAAGGCGTCCGCGAGGTTGCGGGGACCGTGCTCGGGGAACGTCTGCGGCCACGCGGGGCCGTCGGCGGCGCTCACGCCTGCCGCGGCACTCTCCGTGCCCTGACGACCCCTGCCCCGGCGGTCTGTGTCTTTACGATCTGGGCCCCGGCCTGCGGAGAAGTAGTCGAAGCCGTCCGGCTGCGGGGCGGACGCGGGCGGCATGCCCAGGCGGGAGGCGCCCGGCTGGCGCGGCTTCCGTACGGGCAGGGGCTGCTTCTCGTACGGCTTGTCGTGCGAGGCGGCAGCGGCAGGCGCGGAAGGGGCAGGCATGGAACCGGTCGGCCCGGCGGTGTTGGACACGGCGCTGTTGGCCACGGCGCTGCCGGGCCCTCCGGCGCTGCGCGGCTTCCGCACGGGCAGCGGCTGCTTCTCGTACGGCGGGGTGCCTGCGGGCGCGGACGCGGCACCGGTCGGCCCGGCACCGCTTGGCGCGGCGCTGTTCGGGCCTGCGCCGGAGCCCTCGGCGCTGCCCGTTTCGGTGGCCGCGCCTGTCGTGCTTCCCGGGGTCGTCTCGCCGCTCTCGTGGCGCCCGTGCGCAGGCGCGACGGCGCTCTCGTCACCGGCCGCGGAAATGCCGCCCTCGTGACGCCCGTGCTCGGGCAAATTGTGGGCCTGCGAGCCGGGCCGGTCCGCGCCCTGCTCCGTCTCCGGACCGCCCGCGGTCTTCGGCTCCCGCCGCGGCAGGCCGCGGTCCGGAGCGGGCCAGTCTCCGGTGATGCGGCCTATCACTCCGGTGGGAGCCTCTTCGGCATCGGGGTCGTTGCCTTGCGGGGATCCGGGAACCGGCGGGTGATGGCGGGTGTCACTCACGGGAGAAACGCTCAGCTATCTGTTGGAGGCTCGGGGGGAACGGCCACGCCTGGCGTAGCGTCGCCGCGTCCTTTCGGACACTAGCGAAGGCGCCCCGGCGCATCAGCCCGAACGGGCGAACAGGGCGCGTTCGCCAGGTGTTCACCCTAACGTTCTTGGACGCTGATGTCGCCTCTGAGGCCGAACATAACGCATGTGACGTCTGTCGGTTCTGTTGTCAGACCGCCGGAGACGGAACGGGCCGGGGCCCCCGTCCTCGTGGACGGTTCGGGAGCCCCGGCCGCGTTGTGGCAGGTGTGACGGCTGTCAGCTCGCGCAGGGGTTGGTGTCGGAGGTGACGACGTTGTCGCCCAGGTTGATGGGGGAGCGGACGCCCTTCCAGTCGGCGCCGACGACGAGCTGGATGATCGGCCCGCGGACCTTGCCCTTGGGCGCGTCCGGCGGCGGCGAGGACGGCGTGAAGGGCGTGGCCGGGCCGCTCGCCACCTTGCCGGTTTCCGGGCTGACGGGGTTGACCAGCTTGCCGACGAGGATCTTCGAGTAGTTCCAGCCTTGACCGGTGTAGCGGACCATGGTCTTCGGCTGGTCGGTGCCGTCTGGCTTCCTCGCGTCGCCGACGCCGACGACGTTGAAGCCGAGCGCGGCGAGCTCCTCGGCGACCTCCTTGGCCCGCCCGGAGGTGTTGGTGCCGTTGAACACCTGCACCTTGACCTGCTGCGGCTTGGTGACCACCGGGCCGGACGGCGAAGCGGCCGCGCTCGGGGTCGCGCTGGCGGTGGGGGTCACCTCGGTGTCGTTCGCGATGGCCCTGAAGAGGTTGCCCGCGGCCGGCTGCTTCCACTGCACGCGGTTCCTGTCGGCGACGTACGGCTCCCACGGCACGGTGGTGGCCTTGAAGCCCTTCGCCGAGAGCTTCTGCGCGCTCTGCGCGATCTTGATGAGCTCCTCGGTGTTGAGCGCGTCGTCCATCGTGACGGACTTGGCCGCGGCGGCGATGAAGTTCTGCAGCTTGCCGACGTCGGTGAGCAGGGCGCTGCTGGTCGCCTTCTTCACGACCTGGGAGATGAAGACCTGCTGGCGCTTGATGCGGGAGATGTCGCTGCCGTCGCCGAGGCCGTAGCGCAGCCGCACGTAGCCGAGCGCCGCCTCGCCCTTCACGATCTGCTTGCCGGCCGGCAGCGTGAGCTTCGACTTCTTGTCGTTGACGGCCTGCGGCAGGCAGATCTCGATGCCGCCGAGCGCGTTCACGATGTTCTTGAAGCCGGTGAAGTCCACCTTCACGTAGTGGTGGACGCGGATCCCGGTGAGGCTCTCGATGGTCCGGCGCGTGCAGATCATCCCGCCGTCGGAGAACGCGGAGTTGATCATCCCGAGGTGCGCCGGGACGAGCGTTCTGTTCCTGTTGTAACAGGCGGGGATCATCACCATGGAGTCGCGGGGGAAGCTGAGCAGCGTCGCCCCGTCGCGGTTGGGCGACACGTGCAGCAGCATGATCGTGTCGGTGCGCTCGCCGTCGTTGACCAGGTGCTGGCCGTACTTCTTGTTGTCACCCGCGCGGGTGTCGGAGCCCACGAGCAGCACGTTGATCGCGCCGGTCTCGTTGACGGGGCGGTTCTTGTCGAGGTCGTCGGTGGACGCGCCTCTGTTGATCAGGCCGATCGTGCTCCGGTAGACCTTGTAGGCCGTCAGCGTGCCGATGACCAGCACGCACGTGAGCACGACGCTGATCCAGCCGCCGATCCCCAGGCCGGGTCTGCCGCCGCCCCCGCCACGCCGGCGGGACGGCCTGCCGTCCGGAGGGAGGTCACCACCGCCCCCGGACGCGCGGCTCGCGACGGTGGGCGCGGTGGGGGCCGGGCCGTAGCCGGTGTCCTCGTCGCCACCGCGCCTGCGGCCGCGCCGCCGCGGCGGCTCCTCCTCATAGGAGGGTTCGGGAGGCCCGCTCGGCTCGGCCCGTCGCCCGCCTCGGCGGCGTCCCTCGTCGTACGTCTCGGGCGGGTAGTCGTCCCTGGGCGGTCGCTGTCCGCCCCGTCCTCCCGGCATCTCCGCGTAGCCGGCCGGGGCGGTGGCCACCGGCATGTCCGCGTACCCGGCGGGCGCGGGAGCCCCTCTGCGGCCCCGGGGAGGTTCGAAGGCGCCGCCGTACGAGCCGTCTTCGGGAGGACCCCAGACCCTCTGGTCGGACGGAGCCGGCGGGGGGCCGGAACGCGCGGCGACGCGCCTGCGCTCGCTCACCGCATGCCTGCCCAGAAAGCGACAGCCGGGCGACACGGCGCGACAGCCGGGAGACACCGCGCGACAGCCGGGCGACACGGCGCGGCGGCCGTACGGCCCAGTGTGACGGCAGGACGAGTGGGCGAGGGGCCGGAAGAATTACTCGTTCGCTCGCACACTTGTCCTCCTTGCCTGGCGATCACACGTCGCGCTCCGAGGGTAGGTCACTGAAGCGTCTGCGGGCGTCGCGATTGGGAGGATCCGGGCCGCGATCACGCCGTGCCACGTCCCCCTGATCCAGGGGCAGAGCATACTAAACGCCGACATTTTGGGTATGGGATTGAGTTTGCCTTTACCTGGATTTGGTGTTCCGTCGGTCGTTTGCCCAGGTAGCCGGTCATGTCCGTTGACGGACTCCCCGGACGGACAGGGCGGCGGCCAGACAGGCGAGCGGCACCGCGGGCAGGACGTAGCGGTAGTCGAACTGGGCCGTGGCGGGCGGGACGAGCAGCAGCGCCCAGGCCGTCGCCCAGGCGATGCCCCAGTCCGAGGATGCCCGGTTCGAGCGGGCCCGGTTCGAGGGGGCCCGGTTCGCGGAGGCTCGGTTCGCGGGCGGCCGTCGCGTCCGCGCCGACCCGGCCCGCACCGCCCGCACGGCCCAGGCGGCCGGGGGCACCAGGAGGATCAGCAGCAGCGCCGCCCCCGGCAGCCGCGCGACGTCCTGGTAGGCCCGCATCAGGCCCGCGAACGGCTCGGAGATGCGCACCGTGATGTCCCCGCGCTCGTAGCGCTGCGCGAACTCCTTTCCCCTCACGGCGGGATGCCGCCCGGGCGGCGGCGGCACGGTCTCCGGAAACTCGTAGTACCTGTACGTGTCGGCGTCGGGATAGACGGGCCGACCGAGCGTGAACGACCTCCCGAGCTCGGTCAGCGTGCCGCGGAGATAGTCGAGCGGCTGGCTGCGGATCGCGAGCGAGGCGAACCTCCCGGCCAGGGTGTCGGTCTCCTTGGTGAACGTGATGCCGGGCAGCCGGACCAGTGGGGATTCCGCGTTCCAGATGTACTCCTGGGACGCCGGGCGGGAGGCGGGAGGCCGGGAGTCGCACAGCACGGCGAGGTCGGCCGGCGGCTTCATCACCGAACAGTCGGCGAACGCCATCGTGCGGGCGTAGAGGAAGACACCGTTCGAGCCGACCAGCCCCACGCGCTGGTAGGTCGCGTGGAACCAGCCCGCGTAGCCCGCGACCGGCAGGAGCGCGGCCACAAGGAAGGGCACGGTGAGCCGGGCCACCGTCCGGCCCGGGCGGCCCGCCCCACTCGCACCGTTCGCCCCGCTCGCACGGCGCACGCCGTACGCGAGCAGAAGGAGCGCGAAGACGGCGATCAGCGGCAGCCCGACGGTCCTGGTCAGGGTGGCGGCGGCGAGCACGAGGCCGAGCGCGGCGGCCGAGCGCGGCGTCAGGGGGCGGCGCATCGCCAGGCACACCGCCCCCACGACCAGGAACGTGAACAGCGAGTCGGAGACGAGCAGGTGCTCCAGCTCGATCTGGTACGCGTCGAGCAGCACGGGGACGCAGGCCAGGACGGCCGCCCACCGAGGAGCGCCGCGCCGCAGGACGGTCACGTAGAGCATCACGCCGACGAGCAGCCCCAGCACGTGCTGCACGGTCACGACCAGGGCGAAGCTGTGGAACGCCTCCAAGAGCCTCAGGAACATCGAGTAGCCCGCCGGGCGGACGAGGTCCGGCCTCGGTCGCATGGCCGTCACGACGTAGGTGTAGGAGTCGGGGAACCACAGCGCGGGCCGGTAGCCGAGCGCGGTCACCAGCCGCAGGAGCGTCCCCAGCCCGAAGACCACGAGAAACCACCGATGCCTGCGCGCCCAGCCGGGGAGATCCGTACGCGCCCAGGCCACCGGGTGCAGCGGATCGCGGGGCGCGAGACGCTCACGCAGCCACTGCCCGGGCCGCCCGCCCGCGAGCCGCCCGACGAGTCCTTCGCCCATGTGGCGCAGGGTCGCGCGCTGCCCGTCCGAGACGAGTTGCCCGTTCGCGAGCCGTCCGTCCGCGGGCGTCGTGGGCGGACCCGGGGACGGCGGTTCGCCGGGCCGGGCGGGCTCGGGGCGCGCGTGCGAGGGCTCGTCCCGCTCCGGCCAGGGCGCCGCGCCCCGGCTGTCCGACACCCTCATATGCCCCCCTGCCTGCCTCCCGGCGTACGCTACCGGCTCCGTACGAGCCTCGTGCGAGCTCCGCACGCGCCTGTGGACGACCGCGACGCGCGGAGCGGGCGGGCCGCCTGATGAAGGCGGGGCGCCGGGGCGGGCCGCTAGTCTCGGGTGCATTCCAGTGAACAGATCCGGCCACTCGCGTGGCCGCACAGGGCTGCCGCCAGAGCAGGAGGCGGCGGGCAGGACGCTCGCGGCCGTCTCCGTCGTGCCCGCGCTCGCGCTCGGCGGGTGGCTGCTCGCCGGGCTGCCGCTGCTGCTGCTCGGGTGGTTCCGGCCGCTGCCCATGGCGCTGCTCGGCGGCGGCGCCGCCCTCCTGCTGTGCGCGTCGGGCCTGCGGCGCCTGCCCGGGACCGCCACGCCGCACCGCTGGGCGACGGCGGCCACTCTCGTCGTGGCACTCGGGTCGGGAGTGTTCAACGGGCTCCTGCACGGCGAGCAGCTGATCGTTAGGCGTGACCCGTCGACCTACGCGCAGTACGCCGTCTGGCTCGCCCGGCACGG
Source organism: Microbispora sp. NPDC046973 (assembly GCF_040644495.1). Lineage (NCBI taxonomy): Bacteria > Bacillati > Actinomycetota > Actinomycetes > Streptosporangiales > Streptosporangiaceae > Microbispora > Microbispora sp. NPDC046973. The sequence goes on from NZ_JBEYWQ010000003.1 coordinate 386,953, forward strand.
GTCGCTGCCGATCCCGGTGGGGGACTTCGGCGGTCCCGATCCCGCTCTGCGCTTCGACAGCATGGGCGTCTACGTGACCGACGGCGGGATCGTCCCGCAGTTCATGGCCGGGCCGCCGATGACCTACGCGATCGGCCATTGGCTGGGCGGCGTCCCGGGCCTGCTGCTCGTGCCGCCCGTGCTGGGCGCGCTCGCCGTGCTCACCGTCGCGGGGACGGCCGCGCGGCTCGCGGGCGCGCGCTGGGCGCCCCTTGCCGCCCTCGTGTTCGCGGTCAGCCTGCCGGTCCTCTACACGTCGCGGACCACGTTCAGCGAGATCCCTTCGCTGATCCTGCTGTTCGGCGCGATGAACCTGCTGCTCGACGCCCGGGCCCGGCTCACCGCGGCCCTGCCCGGCGCGGGCTTCTCGTCCGCCGCGCTCGCGGGGCTGTCGTTCGGGCTGGCGCTGCTGGTGCGCATCGACGGCCTGCGCGACGTGCTGCCCGTGCTCGCCTTCGCCGGGGTGCTCATCGCCCTCCGGCGGATTCCCCGTGCGAGGCCCTTCCCGGAGGGACGGCTGGGCGCGCCCCTGCTGACCGGCCTGGTCGTGGGCGGTCTGTGGGGGTTCACCGGCGGATACGTCCTCGCCCGGCCATACCTGGAGTATCTGTCGGGCTCACTCATGCCCCTGCTCGCGATCTGCGCCGTCGTCGTGGCGCTCACGGTCGCCGGCACGGCCCTCGCGCCCTGGATCGCCGTCCGCGCGCGCCGGCTCCGCACGGGGGCCGGGTGGCTGCCGAACGCCGCCGCGGCCCTGGTCGTCCTGATCATGGCGGGCTTCGCCGTACGGCCCTGGGTGCAGACCGTGCGCCGTGACGCGGTCACGCCCGAGGACAGGCTCACGGCCGACTTCATCGAGAAGACGCAGATCGCCAACGGCTTGGTGACCGACAAGTCCCGGCTGTACTACGAGCACTCCCTCGACTGGGTCGTCTGGTACGTCGGGATCCCCGCTGTCGTGCTGGCGACCGTGGCGGCTGCCGTGCTCGCGCGCCGCCTCCTGACGAGGGGCGGCCTGATGAAGGGAGAGGAGTTCGGCTGGCTGCTGCCGCTGGCCGTGATCGGGTGGACGACCGTGACGACGCTGTGGCGTCCCGCGATCACCCCCGACCACCCCTTCGCCTCCCGCAGGCTGGTGCCGATCGTCATCCCCGGTCTGGTGCTGCTCGCCGTCTGGGGGCTGCGGTGGCTCTCGCGGCGGCTCGCGCGTACGCGCTGGTTCGCCGCCCGGCAGGGACGCTCGCGGGCCGCCGTCGCGGCGGGGGCGCTGCTGCTGGCGGTCCCGCCCGCGATCACCTCGATCGGCACCGCGTTCACGCCGGTCAACCGGGGGGAGGCCGCCGCGGTGGCGGGCCTGTGCCGGGCGATCCCGGCGAACGCCTCCGTGCTCATCGTCGAGCGCGTCACGGGCGAGCGGCTGTCGCAGGTCGTGCGCGGCCAGTGCGGGCTGCCGACGGCCCGGGTGGTCTATCCCTCGGGCCGCGACGTACCGCCTTCTGCCGATGTGCTGCGCCTGGTCGAGGCCGTCCGTCGCACCGGGCGGGTGCCCGTGCTGCTCGCCGCCGAGCCCGAGCAGCTCATGGCGTACGGCCCGGCGACCCGGGTGATGAGCCTGCACACGCGGCAGGACGAACGTTCCCTGGTGGACCCGCCCAACGGCACCTGGTCGCTCAACATCGACGTCTGGATGACCGTTCCCAGCGGATAGATCTAGGGTTCGGCGTGTGAGTTCTCCCGCGACGGAGGAATTGTCCTTCGGCGACGATCGTCGTGAGCCGGAATCTCGGACGAACCCCTTCCGCAAGCCGCTGGTCGTCGCCGGACTGGTGGCCGTGCTCGTCGTGGCGCTGGCTGCGGGAGGGGTGGTCGCCTACCGGGCCTCCCGGGAGCCGTCGCCGCCACCTGACGGACCGTGGCCCCGGACCGGTACGTTCCTGATCCACCTGTGTGGGTCGTCCGGCGAGTACTGCGAGGGCGCCGCGACGGCGGCCCAGCGGAGGGAGGTCGAGCGCGCGCTCGCGAGCCACATGGAGACCCGGGGATACCGGCGGCTCACGGCGGCGCAGGCCCTCGCCATCGCTCGCCAGGACCGGCGCATCGGCGACGTGCTCGACGAGTACCTGCTGCGGCGCGCGGTGTACGGCGGCGTCCTGGCGCCGGGGGATTGGCGGCGGGCCCTCGGCGAGGTGCAGCGTCTGCCGGGAGTCGAGTATGTCGAGTCCTACCGGGACGACTTCTGGTGGGGCAAGGCCGACGTGGCGGTCCGGCTGTGCCGGAAGGACTGCGAGGGCGGCACGGCGGACCGGCAGGCCGTGCTCGACCGCATCCGCGCGCTGCCGGGTGTGGACGAGATCTACTTCGAGGACGCCGAGCATGCCGCGACGGTCATGCGTCAGACGCAGTGGTGGGAACCGCCCGAGATCTTCCAGGCGGACCTGATGCCGGAGGCCTTCCACGTGAGGTTCGCCGGCCATTGGGACTTCGCGCAGGTGCAGCGGGCCCTCGCCGGGATGCCGGGCGTCGTGAAGGTGGCGCGGCACGTTCGCCCCCTGTAGCGGCGGCGAGTTCGGGCGGCGGGAGTGAGGAGATTCGAAGTGAGACCGCGATTTGGTGGGGCAGAGTACCCTAGCCGGACGTGACCACGCCCGAGACCTCTGGAAGCGCCGTGACTCCCGCAGAAACCCCGTACGTCACGATTGTCCTGCCTTGTTACAACGAGCAGGACCACGTCATCGACGAGGTCGAGCGCATCTGCGCGGCCATGGACGCCAGCGGGTACACCTACGAACTGCTGGCCGTGGACGACTGCTCCACCGACGAGACGCTCGCGCGCCTGCAGGAGGCCGCGCCGCGCTTCCCGCACATGCGGATCAGGGCGTTCCACCGCAACGGCGGCTCGGGCACCGTACGCAGGATCGGCAGCCAGGAGGCCCGCGGCGAGATCGTCGTGTGGACCGACGCCGACATGAGCTACCCGAACGAGCGTATCCCCGAGCTGGTCCAGATCCTGGAGAAGGACCAGACGATCGACCAGGTCGTGGGCGCGCGCACCACCGAGGAGGGCTCGCACAAGTTCCTGCGGGTGCCCGCGAAGTGGTTCATCCGCAAGGTGGCCGAGCGGCTGGCCGGGCAGAAGATCCCCGACCTCAACTCGGGCCTGCGGGCCTTCCGCAAGTCGGTGGCCAAGCCGTACCTGCGGCTGCTGCCCCCCGGCTTCTCCTGCGTGACGACGATCACGCTGGCGTTCATGTCGAACCAGCACGACGTCTACTACCTGCCGATCGAGTACTCCAAGCGGGCCGGGAAGTCGAAGTTCAACTTCGTCTCCGACGCCTACCGCTACATCCTGCAGGTGCTGCGGATGGTGATGTACTTCAACCCGCTCAAGGTGCTGATGCCGCCCGCGCTCTGGCTGGTCGGCATCGGTTTCGTCAAGGGCCTGTACGACGTGATCCGCTACGGCTTCTACCTCACCAGCAACGCCATCGTGATCTTCATATCCGGCATGCTGATCGGGGCGGTCGCCCTGCTGGCCGACCTGATCGTGCGGTCGAGAGGTGATGTGTGAGGATCGCGATCGTCGGCCCGACGTATCCGTACAAGGGCGGCGGGGCGCAGCACACGACCGAGCTGGCCCACCGGCTGCGGGCGCGGGGCCACGACGTGGTCATCGAGTCGTGGCGGGCGCAGTACCCCTCGTTCCTGTACCCCGGGCAGCAGACGATCGACAGCCCAGAGGGCGAGCCCTACCCGGGCACCCGCCGCGACCTCGACTGGCGGCGGCCTGACGGCTGGGTGGCCTGCGGACGGCGGCTGCGCGGGGCCGACCTCGTCGTGCTCGCCGTGCTCAGCCCGGTGCAGGTGCCCGCGTACCTCGGCATCCTGTACGGCCTGCGCGGCCGGGCCCCTGTGGTGGCACTGTGTCACAACGTGCTGCCGCACGAGAGCAAGCCGTACGACAGGCCGCTGATGAAGGCGCTGCTGCGCCGGGTGGACGGCGTGCTCGCCCATTCGGAGCAACAGGCGGACCTCGCCCGCGCGCTCACCGCCGCGCCCGTCCGGGTGGCCGCCCTCGCGCCACATCTGCCGGCGCGCGGCGCGCGGGAGACGGCGGGCCGGGATCCCCGGGGCAGCCTGCTGTTCTTCGGCATCGTCCGGCCCTACAAGGGGCTCGACCTGCTGCTCGAGGCGCTCGCGCAGGTGCCCGGCGTACGGCTCACGGTGGCCGGCGAGTTCTGGGGCGGCCTGGAGGACACCCGTGCCCTGATCGCCCGGCTCGGTCTGGCCGACCGGGTCGAGATCCGGCCGGGATACGTGGCGGCCGAGGACGTGCCCGGGCTGTTCGCCGGGGCCGACGCGCTGGTGCTGCCCTACCGGTCGGCGACCGCGAGCCAGAACGTGTGGCTGGGTCACGAGCACGGCGTGCCGGTGATCGCCACCCGGGTCGGGGCGCTGCCCGACAACGTACGCGACGACGTGGACGGGCTGCTGGTGGAGCCGGGGTCGGCCGGCGCGCTGGCGGAGGCGCTCAAGCGGTTCTACGAGCCGGGGACGCCCGAACGGCTGCGGGCGGGCGTCGCGCCCGTCGATCCCGAGCCGCACTGGGCCGTCTACCTCGACACGTTGCTGGCCGCGTCGGGGAGCTGACCGGCCGGGGCGGCGCGGCCGCGGGCGAGCAGGAAGCCGAGCCCGGCCCAGGCGGCGTCGGCGACGGTGAACATCACGCGGGACACCACGGCGATGGCCAGCGCCCTCGGCGTGTCGAGCACCGGCGCCAGCGCCACGACCATGGCGCCCTCCCGCACACCGATCCCCGCGGGGACCACGACCGTGAGGATGCCCGTGGCCCAGGCCAGCGCGTACGCCCCGGCGGCGACGGCGTAGAGGGACGGGCCCGCCGGGCGCACGCCGCCGACGAGCACCCACAGGTGCACGCCGTAGACCAGCCACCCCACCATCGTCCAGGCGGCGGCCTTGGCCATCTCGGCGCCGCTGAGCACGCGGTCGAGCGGCTCCTTGCGGGCGACGCGCAGGGCGAGGTTGAGCCCCCACGTCATCACCCGTGGGTGGAGGCCGACGAGGATGACCGGGACGAGCGCGAGCAGCCACCACGCCTGCCTGGCGATCTGCTGCGACAGCGTGGCCGCGGCGAGGGCGAGCGCGCAGCCCAGGGAGGTCACCAGGCCGAGGGCGGTGGCGCTGAACGTCCGCCGCGGCGGCGCGCCGTGGTCGCGGGCCAGCTCGATCATCGCGGCGAACGCCCAGACCGAGCCGGGGATGTACTTGCCGAGCTGGCCCACGAACAGCACGCGCGCGGCCACGCGCAGCGGCAGGGGCGAGCCGAGCCCGGCGAGGATGTCGCGCCAGGCGACCAGCATGAACCCCAGCCCGGCGAGCACGGCCAGGAACGAGACCCCGAGCGACCACCACGACAGCCGCGACAGGGCGGCCGAGGTCTCCGTCCAGTTCCGGGCCAGGCCGTACGCCAGGAAGGCGAGCGCGACCAGGGCCAGCAGCACCCGCAGCAGCGGGCTGGAGCGCAGGCGGTTCAGCAGGCGCGGCACGGGCCCCACAGTAAAGCCTGAAGCTACTGATCGGTAGGTCCGCCGCGCGGGTTGTCCACAGGGTCGGCTGATCGGGAGACGGGGGCGGCGCGGGCACGGGTACTGTTGGGCAGCGTGAAGACGAGGGTGAGCGGAGGACGAGGGTGAGCGCGGAACGCGCGGCCCAGCTCGAATACTCCGAGTTCCAGGCCGCGATGCTCGACGAGGACAAGCGCAGGCGCAAGGCCGCGAAGATCATCGCTGTGCTCGCGCACTTCCTGGGCAGGGACGCGGTCAAGCCCGGCGAGGCGCTGTCGGGGCTGACCGTCGGCGACGTCGGGTGTTCGGCCGGGTTCATCGCCGACGAGCTCGCCGCCGCGGGCGCGCGCCGCACGCTCGGGCTCGACATCGACGTCCCGGGCCTGCGCAAGGCGTCCGACCGGTTCGGCGAGCGGGTCGCGTTCGTCTGCGCCGACGGTTCCCGCCTGCCGTTCCCGGACGGCTCGATCGACGTGCTGGTCTTCAACCACATCTACGAGCACGTGGTGGACCCCGACGCCGTGATCGCCGACATGCACCGGGTGCTGTCCGACGACGGCGTGCTCTACCTGGGCCTGGGCAACCGCCTCGGAGTCATGGAGCCGCACTACAAGCTGCCCTTCCTGTCCTACCTGCCGCCCGCCGCGGCCGACCGCTACGTGCGGGCGTTCGGCCGGGCCGACCACTACTACGAGCGCTTCCGCACCCGGCCGGGGCTGCGGCGGATGCTGGCGGACTTCCACGTGTGGGACTACACGTTCCCGGTGCTGGCCGCGCCCGAGCGGTTCGCCGGGGGCGAGCTGTTCCCCGGCGCGGTCGGCCGCGCGGCCAAGGCCACGCTGGAGCGGACCCCGCGCCCGGCCCTGCGGGCGCTGCTGCCGGTCGTCCCCACCTACCTGTGGGTCGCCACCAAGACACCCCGCCGCCCCCTCGGCGCGCCGCTCCCGCAGCCGCCCGAGCCGGTCCGTACGTCCCGATGAGCCGCCGCAAGGCCTTACGCGCGCTGTTCCTGCTCGTAGCGCTGGGATTCGGCGTCTGGGCGGTGGCGAGCCAGTGGACCGCCGTGGCGGACGGGTTCGCCCGCCTGTCGTGGGCGGAGCTCGCCGGCTCGCTGGTGGCCGTGCTCGGAGCCCTGCTGGCGGGGATGCTCATGTGGCGGGCGCTGCTGACGGACCTGGGTTCCCCGCTGGCGTTCACCGACGCGTCCAAGATCTTTTTCGTGGGCCAGCTCGGCAAGTACATCCCCGGGTCGGTGTGGCCGATGCTCGCGCAGATGGAGATGGGCCGCGACCACGGCATCCCCCGGCCGCGCAGCGCGGCCGCCTTCTTCCTGACCTACCCGATCTACCTTGGCACCGGCCTGCTGGTGGCCGTCGTCACGCTGCCGGTGCTCGCCGGGCAGTCGGTCGCGAGATACGCCTGGCTGCTGCTGCTCGTGCCCGTGATCGCCGCCGCCCTGCATCCGAAGGTGGTCAACGGCGTCATCGCGTTCGGGCTGCGCAAGCTGCGCCGCCCGCCGCTCGAACGGCCGCTCACCCGGCGCGGCGTGCTCGTCGCCTGCGGCTGGGCCCTGGCGGGGTGGGCGGCGTACGGCGTGCACCTGGCGCTGATCGTGCACGGCCTGGGGGCGGGCGGGCCCTCGGCCGTGATCTTGAGCTTCGGCGCGTTCGCGCTCGCCTGGTGCCTGGGGTTCGTGTTCGTGATCGCCCCGGCGGGCGCCGGCGTGCGGGAGGTCGCGATGGTGGCCGCGCTCGCCCCGGTGCTCGACCGGCCCGCCGCGATCGCCGCCGCGCTGTGCTCCCGGCTCATCGTGTCCGTCGGCGACCTGGTGTGCGCCGGTGCCGCCGGTCTCGCCTCCCGGCGCGCGGTCCGTACGCGGGAGGAACCCGTAGCACGGGCCTGAACCCGTGGAATCGGCGCGGGTCGCACGCCCTGAGAGATGATCCTCATGTGATATCACTCACGTTTCGGGGGACGCCGGAAATAGAGTGACAGGGAGGGATGCGGGGGAAGGCGTCAGTTCGTGGCGCGGGGCCCCTGGCCCCTGCCGGAACACCGCCGGAACCAGCGGGGCCGCGCGGGCGGGGAGCGATCCTCCCGGCCGGTGCGGGCCCAGTGAGGGGAGCGATTCATTTGACACCCCGGGTGCTCGTCGACGCCGCCGCGGTCCCCGCCGATCGCGGCGCCCTGATCAGGTATGTCGATGGACTGGTCGCGGCCCTGCACGAGGCGGGCGCGGACATCGCGGTGGTCTGCCAGCGTGCGGACGCCGAGCGGTACGCCGCGTTGGCCCCCTCGGCGCGGATCCTCTCCGGACCGCCCGCGATCACCAACCGGAACAAGCGGCTGGCCTGGGAGCAGACCGGGCTGCCGGTCCTGGCCCGGCACGCCGGCGCCCAGGTGATCCACGCCCCCTACTACTCGATCCCGCTGGGCTCGGGCCTGCCCACGGTGGCCACCGTGCACGACGTCACCTCGTTCACCGACCCCGACCAGCACGACCCCGTCAGGGCCTCGTTCTTCCGGTCGGCCACCCGCACCGCCGTACGCCACGCCAACCGGGTGATCGTGCCCTCGAAGGCCACCATGGACGAACTGGTCCGGGTGCTGGACGCCGACCCCACCCGGATCGACGTCGCCTACCACGGGGTGGACCCCACGTTGTTCCACCCGCCGGCGCCCGAGGACGTGCGCCGGGTGGCCGGGCGCATCGGCCTGCACGGCCGGCCGTACGTCGCCTATCTGGGCGCGCTGGAGCCGCGCAAGAACGTGCCGAACCTGGTGACCGGCTTCGGCCGGGCGGTCGCCCACCTGTCCTCGCCGCCCGCGCTCGTGCTGGCGGGCGGCCCGGCGTGGGACGAGGAGGTCGACGCCGCCGTCGCCGCGCTGCCGCCCCGGGTGAAGGTCGTGCGTCCCGGCTTCCTGCCCTTCGCCGACCTGCCGGGCTTCCTCGGCGGGGCGCTCGTGGTCGCCTCCCCGTCGCGGTGCGAGGGATTCGGGCTGCCGGTGCTGGAGGCGATGGCCTGCGGCGCGCCCGTGCTGACCACCCACCGCGCCTCGCTGCCGGAGGTGGGCGGCGACGCCGTGGCCTACACCGAGCCCGACGCCGACAGCATCGCGCGGGCACTGCGCGCCCTGCTGGAGTCGCCGGAGCGGCGCGAGTCGCTGGCGCAGGCGGGCGTCACCCGCTCGCGCGAGTTCACCTGGCGGCATTCGGCCGAGGCCCATCTGCTCGCCTACCAACGGGCCGCCGAAGCCGCGGACCTGTTGCAGGGCTGATCAGTGATCCGGGGCCTCTGGGGGCATTCCATCGCCGTCCCGCTGGTAGATGATGTCCGGCTCTTGGACATCTTTTTCGCGCTTCGTCCGCCCCAGTAGGCCGACACGTAGGTGGTCGTCGGTGTCGGTCTCGGACGGGTGGACGTAAGTCGCGATGCCGTCCTGGTGTCCGGTTACCAGCCATCCCTCCGGCCTGGCGTCATAGACGGAGAAGTCGCCCAAGTGCGTCCCGGGCACAACGTGCCCCTTGCTTCGAAGGAATCTGCGGGCCTCCTGCCCGACGGTCCCCGGTGGCAGGTGCCGTTGGAACACCACCGTGCCGTTCCGAAACAGCACCCAGCGGTCGTCGGGCTTCCAGAGCACCTCTTGCACCCAGGCGATCACCTGATCCTCGCTCGGAGTCGAGGACGGCCGTGCCCGGTGCCGGAACAGCTTCCTCAGCACGATCATCATCCTCGCTCTCTCGACGTTACGGCTTATAGCGAGGGTTCTCCTGGCTCAGGCCGGTCGGGGTTCGCCGCCTGACCTCGAAACCCTCTTTCTCTTGACAAGCTCCCTGGTCGTGGTGAGCCGGTTGAGTGCTTCAGTCCTCATCTTCCACCCCAGGGCCATAGTTCCGACCCCATGAAACTTCCCGATAAGCAACTCCCGAACCACGGTTTCGGCGAGCCTGCCGGCTATTCTTAGGACGCTTCGATCACCTTCCGGGCCGTGGGTTCAGGCTCAGGTTCCCCTGCGGCCATCCAGGATCGCTCGCCATTGGCGTTCGATATCCGCATCCGGCACCAGCGGAGAAAAGTTCTCATCGAACATCGAAACCATCTCGCGAGACTCGATCATGGATAGCCCGATCGCTTCACTGAGAACCCTCATCAGGTTGAGGGGAGTCAGCTTGAAGGATTCGTCCACTGCGAGAAAGCTGAGCAGATCAATGAAACGGCATCCTTCGTGAATGCGCTGACGGACGTCAGCTGCAACATCTTCCATCTAACCCCCTGCCGTGCGAAGCGGACCAGGACGTTCGTGTATGCGCCCGGGTCGCCTACGACATTCTGCGCCTGGACATTTGTGAAGCCGTGTCGTGCCGCCATCTTACCGGTGAAGGCATTCGCCGCAGCCTCTTCAAGGGGCATGCCGCCCCGAACCATCTGATTGAATGTATTGAGGTTGCTGGGCATCGCGGGCACCCATTTTCCTTCGATCGCGGAAATGTTTTCCACGCCGAAGTGGTTGACTCCGTCGTCGAACATTTGAGAGCCGCGTGGAGTTGTCGGGCCTTTTTCGATTGCCAGACTGAGAACGCCGTCCTTGGCGGTGGCCATCACTCCGCCTTCCGAACCTCCATAAAAGTTCGCGTATTCCCCACACAGTCCACCGGTGTTGTGGACGAGGACCGGGGTCGGCGGGAGCCCAGCCGGCGCCCCGGCGGATCCGGACCGGGAGCGGACTCTGCTCGAGGGTGAACGTCCCGTCGCTGTTGGCGAACACGGTCCGGTTCTCCGTGCGCTGATCGAGCACCTCGACCGGCTGCCCCGAGTCGCGGGCCGCTCGGGACGCCGTGGCCTCGTCGGGCTGCGCCGCCGGAACCGGCTCGGCCTACGCGCGGGCCGGCGGGGTCAGGGGCGACAACGCGGCGACGAGCAGCGCGAACGCGGGCATGACACGGTGCAGCCTCAAGCAGGACTCCGAGAGAAAGGAGGGAGGTCCCCGATGACGGGGTGAAGGGGAATCGGCGCCTTCGGGTGCTCTTGGCGCGCCGACACATGTAATGCGCCGGTTAAGAGGAGAGTCAAACCGCGTTGTGGTGATTGCTTGCCGGGCGAGAACGCGGCGAACCGCCGCTGCTGCGTCGATTCCCGTCATGACCAGTCGCGTTGTGACGGCATGGGTGCGGCCGGCAGGCGATCGCGGGCCGGTGACAGGTGAGGCCTATATGTCCGAGCGGACATGATGCGAAGCCGATCCGCCGAAAACTGTGATGCCGGTCCCGAATTTCGGGCATCCGTTTCCGCTGCTCATGTTGCGGCGAAAATTGCCCCCGCCTATGTTTCCTGAACGGGGATTCCGTGCATCGTGCGAAACGTCCGGACAACGGTCGGCGGCGGCGAGCCATACGAAGGGCCCGGCTAGGCTACCCTCGCGGCTGTGAGGGAGAGTTCTGTGCGGTCGCCGGACGGTCTTGAGGCGATCCTTCTCGTGGGCGGCCAGGGCACGCGTCTGCGGCCGCTGACACTCAGCACGCCCAAGCCGCTGCTTCCGACGGCGGGGGTGCCCTTCCTCGCGCACCAGCTGGCCAAGGCGCGGGCGTACGGGGTGCGCCGGGTGGTCTTCGCGACGTCCTACCGGGCCTCGATGTTCGGCGAGGCGTTCGGCGACGGGTCGGGCTTCGGCCTGGAGATCGTCTACATGACCGAGGACACCCCGCTCGGCACCGGCGGCGCGATCCGCAACGCCGCGCGGGCGCTGACCTGCCCGCCCGAGGCGCCGGTGCTCGTGCTGAACGGCGACATCCTGTCGGGGCACGACATCGCGGCGCAGGTGGACCTGCACGTTTCACGAGGGGCCGCGGTGACCCTCCACCTTACGGAGGTGGACGACCCGTCGCGGTTCGGCTGCGTGCCGACCGACGACGACGGCCGGGTCAGCGCCTTCCTGGAGAAGACGCCCAATCCCGTGACGAACCGGATCAACGCCGGCTGCTACGTGTTCCAGCGCTCGGTCATCGACACGATTCCCGAGGGCCAGGTGGTGTCGGTGGAGCGGGAGACCTTCCCCGGGCTGATCGCGGCCGGTGAGCTGGTGCTCGGCTACGCCGACACGTCCTACTGGCTGGACGTGGGCACGCCGGCGGCGTTCGTGCAGGGCTCGGCCGACCTGGTGCTCGGCAAGCTCGGCTCGCCCGCGCTGCCCGGTCCTGTGGGCGAGAGCCTCCTGCTGGACGGCGCCGTCGTGTCGCCCGAGGCCAAGGTCACCGGGGGCACGGTCGTCGGCGCCCGGGCCACGGTCGAGGCCGGTGCGAGCGTGCGCGGCAGCGTGCTGTCCGAGGGCTGCCACGTCGCGTCCGGCGCGACCGTCGTGGACTCGGTCGTCGGCGCCGGCGCCCGCGTCGCCTCCGGCGCCGTGCTGCGCCAGGTCGTCGTCGGCGACGGCGCGCTCATCGGCCCCGGCAACGAGCTCACTTCCGGTATGCGCGTCTGGCCCGGGGTAAATCTCCCCGAGTGCGCGGTCCGCTTCTCCAGCGACGTCTGAAATGATCCGCACGGCTTCCACCGGACGGCGAAGCGAGCGGCGCTGGCGGCCGTCCGCGCCGTTCGACCTCGCGCTGACGTTGTCGCCGCACCGGCACGGGGGAGGCGACCCGGCCTGGCGGCGTACCCCGGACGGGGCGGTCTGGCGCACCTCGCGCACCCCCGAAGGGCCCGGCACCCTGCGCGTGACGGCGGGCCGCGGCGAGGTCCTCGGGGAGGCGTGGGGGCCGGGGGCGGACTGGCTGCTGGAGACGCTCCCGTCGCTGCTGGGTGCCGACGACGACGTGGCCGGCTTCGCCGCGATGCTCGCGCGGCTCACCCGCTCGGGCGATCCGCGACAGGCCCGCGCCGCCGCGTTCGTCGCGGGCCTGGCCGACCGTGCCGCCGGGCTGCGGATCGGGCGCTCCCTGCGGGTCTTCGAGGCGCTCGCGCCGGCCGTGCTGGAGCAGAAGGTGGTCGGCAGGGAGGCGTGGCGGGCCTGGCGGTTCCTCGTCCGCCGGTACGGCGAGCCGGCCCCCGGCCCGGCCCCCGAGGGCATGTACGTGATCGCGCCGCCGGAGGTGTGGCGGGCGATCCCGTCGTGGGGCTGGCACCGGGCCGGCGCGGAGGCCGTACGGGCCAAGACGATCGTCAACGCGGCCCGGCACGCCGAGAAGCTGGAGCGCACCACGGAGGCGTCGGCGGAGGCGTCGGCGGAGGCGGACCGCCTGCTGCGGGCGCTGCCGGGGATCGGCGTGTGGACCTCCGCCGAGGTGCGCCAGCGGGCCCATGGCGACCCGGACGCCCCAAGCGTGGGCGACTTCCACCTGCCGGGCATCGTCGGCTACGCGCTGACCGGCAGGAAGACCGACGACGACGGCATGCTCGAACTGCTCGAGCCGTTCCGGGGGCACCGCCACCGCGTGGTCAGGCTGATCGAGCTCAGCGGCGTCAGGCCGCCGGCGCGCGGCCCGCGCATGGCCCCGCGCGACTACAGGGCCTTCTGACCACGTCCGGCGCGCCGCGCGCCGCCGGCCTCGCCCGTCCGCAGGTCCTGGTTGATCCCGCAGTGCTCGACCCCCGCATGGCACGTGCCGCTGAGGGTGTTGGTGAAGAAGCCGACGCTCGACTCCTGCTGGAGGCCGGCGAACGCGAGGCCGTTGTTGCCGGCGGCGGCGTTCACGTTGCGCCTGCCCATGGACACCTGCCGGGGGGCGCTGGCGATCGCGGGCGTGTTGGCCGTGTTGCGGCCGTCCGTGACCTGCTTGGCGTGGCCCTTGCCCGATCCGTGGCCGTGCCCGGCGTACGGCGCCGCGAACGCCTCACCCGCGAGCGGCGCCGACAACCCGATGACGAGCGTCGCGACGGCCAGCGACCGGGCCACCGAGGCCAGACAAAACGCACTATTCACCCTGATACCGGCCATCGGTTCCCCGCCTGTTCATCGATCTCGCTCCATCGCTCATACCCTGCGGCCGCAAACTCCCCGGCGGGCGCACACCATGACTTCCCCCGTGCGGACGGCCGGGGGCTGAGTGCGCCGGACGGACCCACGCCTCATAGGGTGCGGCGTATGACGGCGAAGCGACCCCCGAACGTCAGCTCCGACAGCGGCACCCGCCGAGCGCTCGCGCGGGCCAGGGACGGCAAGACCCTCGACCTCGGCGAGGCGGCGATCCTGCTGCGCGCCCGCGGCGACGACCTCGACGCCCTGCTCGCGCACGCCTCACGGGTCAGGGACGCGGGACTGGAGGCAGCGGGCCGGCCCGGCGTCATCACCTACAGCCGCAAGGTGTTCATCCCGCTGACCCGGCTGTGCCGGGACAGATGCGGCTACTGCACGTTCGCCACCGCGCCGCACAAGCTGCCCAGCGCCTTCCTGTCGCCCGACGAGGTGCTGGAGATCGCCCGCCAGGGCGCGGCGATGGGCTGCAAGGAGGCGCTGTTCACGCTCGGCGACCGGCCGGAGGACCGGTGGCACCAGGCGCGCGAGTGGCTCGACGCCCACGGGTACGACGACACGCTGTCGTACGTCCGGGCGATGGCGATCCGGGTGCTGGAGGAGACGGGGCTGCTGCCCCACCTCAACCCCGGCGTGCTGACCTGGAAGGACCTGCAGCGGCTCAAGCCGGTCGCGCCCTCGATGGGCATGATGCTGGAGACCACCTCACGGCGGCTGTTCACCGAGAAGGGCGAGGCCCACTACGGCTCTCCCGACAAGGACCCGGACGTGCGGCTGCGCGTGCTGGAGGACGCCGGCCGCTCCAGCGTGCCGTTCACGACGGGCCTGCTGATCGGCATCGGCGAGACGATCGAGGAGCGGGCCGAGTCGATCTTCGCGATCCGCCGGGTGGCCAGGGAGTACGGCGGCATCCAGGAGGTGATCGTCCAGAACTTCCGCGCCAAGCCCGACACGGCCATGCGCGGGATGCCCGATGCCGACCTGCACGAGCTGGCCGCGACGATCGCGGTGACGCGGCTCGTGCTCGGCCCGAAGGTCCGCGTGCAGGCGCCGCCCAACCTGATCGGCGAGGAGTACGCGCTGATGCTGCGGGCGGGCATCGACGACTGGGGCGGGGTGTCCCCGCTCACGCCCGACCACGTCAACCCCGAGCGCCCGTGGCCGCAGATCGACGACCTGGCGGCCCGCACCGCCGCCGCCGGGTTCACGCTGCGCGAGCGCCTCACGATCTATCCCGAGTACGTGCTCGCGGGGGAGCCGTGGCTCGACCCCCGGCTCACCGGGCACGTCGCGGCGCTGGCCGATCCCGCCACCGGGCTCGCGCGGGAGGACGCGGTCCTCCTCGGCCGTCCCTGGCAGGAGCCCGACGGGGGCCTCGGCGGGCTCGTCACCGGCGGACGGGCCGACCTGCACACCGCCGTCGACGCCGAGGGCCGGACGGGCGACCGCCGCGCCGACTTCGACAGCGTCTACGGCGACTGGGAGGCCCTGCGCGAACGCCTGCCCAGCGGCGGACGAGACGGGTCGGTCGGGGCGGACGTGCGGGAGGCGCTGCGGCAGGCCGAGGCGGACCCGGCGCGGCTGACCGACGAGCAGGCGCTGACGCTGCTCGACCTCGCCGGGGACCAGTCGGGGGCGGGCGCCGACGACGCCGGCCTGGACGAGCTGTGCCGGATCGCCGACGGGCTGCGCCGCGAGGCGGTGGGCGACGACGTCACCTACGTCGTCAACCGCAACATCAACTTCACCAACGTCTGCTACACCGGCTGCCGGTTCTGCGCGTTCGCCCAGCGGCGCACCGACGCCGACGCCTACACCCTGTCGCTGAGCGAGGTGGCCGACCGGGCGCAGGAGGCGTGGGAGGCCGGGGCGACCGAGGTGTGCATGCAGGGCGGCATCCACCCCGACCTGCCCGGCACGGCCTACTTCGACATCGCCCGCGCGGTGAAGGAACGCTGTCCCGAGATCCACGTGCACGCGTTCTCGCCGATGGAGGTCGTCAACGGCGCGAGCCGTACGAACCTGTCGGTCGAGGAGTGGCTGCACGCGGCGCGGGAGGCGGGGGTCGACTCGCTGCCCGGCACGGCCGCCGAGATCCTCGACGACGACGTGCGGTGGGTGCTGACCAAGGGCAAGCTCCCGGCCCGGGAGTGGATCGAGGTCATCACCACCGCCCACCGGGTCGGCATCCCGACGACCTCGACCATGATGTACGGCCACGTGGACACCCACGAGCACTGGGTGCGCCACATCCGGCTCATCCGGTCGATCCAGGAGGAGACGGGCGGGTTCAGCGAGTTCGTGCTGCTGCCGTTCGTGCACCACAGCGCCCCGATCTACCTGGCGGGGATCGCCCGTCCGGGGCCGACCGCGCGCGAGAACCGGGCCGTCCACGCGCTGGCGCGGATCATGCTGCACGGCGCGATCCGCAACATCCAGTGCTCCTGGGTGAAGCTGCGCGACGACCTGTGCCGGGACGTGCTCGCCGGAGGCGTGAACGACCTCGGCGGCACGCTCATGGAGGAGACGATCAGCCGGATGGCCGGCTCGGAGAACGGCTCCTACAAGACGATCAGCGAGATCGCGGCCATGGTCGCGCCGACCGGCCGCCCGCTGCGCCAGCGCACCACGTCGTACGGCCGGCCGAGCGAGGAGCGGGCCGAGGCGGCCAGGCGCAGCGACGGGGTGTGCCAGTCGGTCCGCAGGCCGCTGCTCACGGTCTCTCCCCTCGCACGGCAGGAGTAATTGGACGAGCTGTATATAACAAGTTCTATTTCGCTCTTGCGCCGCACGCGGGGTGGGCGGGCAGAATCGCAATGCCGCTGCACCGGTCATGAGAACTGGGAAGGACCCACACCGTGCCGTCCGGTCGTCACCGCGCCGCCTTTGCCGTCGAGCGGCGCCGCAGGCAGGCCAGGTGGAAGGGCGTGGTCGCGGCCCTGACGGCCGTGGCGATCGTCGTGGCGGGGGTCGTCCTCTTCCTCACGCGCTCGACGGGAACGTGTTCCGCCCGGGATCCGATTCTCGTGAGCGTCGCGGCGGCCGTGGACGTCGCGCCGCCGGTGATGGACGCGGCCGAGCGGTTCAACGCCTCCGGCGCGGGGGTGGAGGGGCGGTGCGTCCAGGTCCAGGTGGCCGAGCAGCCCCCGGCGCCGGTGCTCCGCACGCTGATCGGCGACCGGGCCGGGGTCCTGCCCGACCGCCCGGACGGATGGATCGCCGACTCCTCCGTGTGGGCGCGGCTGGCCCGCAAGCAGGGCGGGCAGGACATCGCCGCCGACGAGACCGTCGTCGCGACCTCCCCGCTGGTCTTCGCCACCCGGCGCTCGCTCGCCGAGCGGTTCGCCGCCGGGGGGACGGCCATGAGCTGGGACATGGTCTTCCCCGCCACGGTGCGGGGGCGCCTGCAGCCCACCGAGCACGAGCCCGACATCGTGCGCATCCCCGACCCGTCGGTGTCGGGGGCGGGGATCGCGACCGTCGCGGCGGCCCGTGACATCGTCGGCACGGGTAAGAAGGCCGACCGCGATCTCACGGCGTTCGTGCGCATGGCGCAGTCGGGGTCGGCCCCCGACTACCGCAGCATGCTCGGCGCGGTGGACGCCCCCGGCTTCTGGTCGCGTCCCGTGGTGATCGTCCCCGAGCAGTCGGTGTGGGCGCACAACCGCCAGAGCGGCGCCGAGCCCGTGGTCGCCCTCCAGCCCAAGGAGGGCACGATCAACCTCGACTATCCGTACGTCGTGACGGCCGCGGACCCCGACCGGGCGGCGGCCTCGCGGCTGTTCGCGGCATGGCTGCGGTCGGCGGCGACGCAGGAGGCCGTACGGAAGGCGGGGTTCCGCGGCGCCGGCGGGCAGCCGCCGTTCGACGGCGGTGCGGGCATCTCGACCGAGCTGCCGCGTCCGCGGCCGTCGATCACGGCCGAGGTGATCGACGAGGCTCTGGAGGCGTGGAGCAGGCTGGCCCCGCCGAGCCGGCTCCTCGTGCTCGCGGACGTGTCGAAGGAGAACGCGGAACCGATGAAAGCGGGCGGGAAGACCCGGCTGGACGTCGCGGTCGAGGCGGCCAAGCTCGGCCTGCAGCTGTTCCCGAACGAGACCCACATGGGCCTGTGGGAGTTCGCCCGCGACATGAAGGACGGCGCGGACCATCGCGAACTCGTCGGCCTCGGCCCGATCGGCAAGCCCGACGACGGTCAGGAGGAGATCCGCAAGACCGCCCTGTTCCGGGTGGCCGACGGCATCAAGGCGCTCGGCGACCGGAGCAGCTCGCTGTACGACGCGATCGACGCGGGCTTCCGGTCGGTGTCGAAGGGCTACGACCCGCTGATGAGCAACGCGCTGCTGGTGCTCACCGCGGGCGTGGACGACGGGAAGGGCGTCTCACGGCGCGAGCTCGTCGACAGGCTGCGCAGGGAGTGGGACCCGGACAAGCCGGTGCAGATCATCGTGGTCGCGTTCGGCAAGGCCGCCGACCGTCCGGCGCTCGACGAGATCGTCTCGGCCACCAACGGGCAGCTCTACGTGGCCCAGGAGCCGGGCCAGATCATCGACGTGTTCCTGTCGGCGCTGGCGCGGCGGCTGTGCCACCCGACCTGCGTGCCGCACTGAGAACCGGTCACAACCACTTCACCGCGATCTGCATCTAATCCCGCGAACAGAGCAGATCGACCGAAGGGATCGACCGTGGTGAACAAGCTCCTCACCGTCGGCCTGGCGGCCGCGGTGGCAGGTGTGTCCGTCGCGGCGCCCGCCTCCGCCGCGGCCACCCGGACATCGGCGACACAGGCGTCGGCAACACAGGGCGGGCAGCTCAGGAACGCGAAGACCGGTCTGTGCCTGGCCATCGGCAAGGGCGAGGTCAGGGCCGGGAAGAAGGTCATTCAGTGGACCTGCAACGGACTGAAGGACCAGAGGTGGATCTACACCGGCCACCGGCTCGTGAACGCCAAGACCGGCATGTGCCTCGCCGTCGGCGGCGGCGAGACCCGCAAGGGCGCGTACGTCATCCAGTGGCCCTGCACGGACGGCGGCGCGGAGCAGGAGTGGGTCCGCGACGACATGCGGCGCCTGCAGAACCGCGCCACCGGGCTGTGCCTGGCCATCGGCAAGGGGGAGGTCCGCAAGGGGAAGAAGGCCATCCAGTGGACCTGCAACAACCTCGCGGACCAGGAGTGGTACCCGGAGCGGCAGTGATCCCCGCGCTCACCTCGTGACGTAGAAGTCGGCGGGGTCGCGCGGCGGCCGGTCCTTCGGCGGAGCGGCCGGGTGACCGATGGCCACGGCGCCCATGGGGTCCCAGTTCTGCGGCAGGTCGAGCACCTTGCGCACCACGTCGCGGCAGAACATCGTGGACGACACCCACGCCGAGCCCAGCCCCTGCACGGCGAGCTGGACGAGGAAGTTCTGCACGCCGGCGCCGGTGGCCACCACGAACATCTCCCGCTCGGCGGCGTTCCTGCGCTCGTCCCTGTAGGTGTGCGAGCCGTCCATCACCAGGCACGGCACCGCCAGGCAGGGCGCGTTCCTCAGCACGTCGCCGCGCCGGATCCGCCGGGCGATCGACTCCTCGGAGAAGCCGTCGGATCGCAGGTCCTCGATCCAGGCGTCCCGCATCGCGTCGAGCAGTTCCGTACGCGCCCGCGGGGTCTCCAGCAGCACGAACCGCCACGGCGTGGTGTGGTGCGGGGCGGGCGCGGCGACGGCGGCGGCCACGGCCCGCCGTACGGCCGCCGGGTCCACCTCGGCCGTGGAGAACTCGCGGATCGTGCGGCGGGCGAAGACGACGTCGGCCGAGCCGTACCGGAACATGTCCTCGTCGGCGGGGCGGATGAGGACCCGCCCGCCCGGGCCGTCCTCCTCGGTCACCAGGTCGCCCAGCCCGCGGACGACGGCCACCGGGACGCCGGACAGCTTGCCCTTCGCCAGGTCGCCCGCCGCCGCGATCTCGTCGGCCAGGGCCGTGACGGTGGCGTTGAGCGGGTTGCCGTAGCCGTCGGTGCCGCCGCGCAGGTCCTCCAGGGGCCGCACGCCGGCCGCGCCGATGGCGACGTCGGTCAGGCCGTGCCGCCAGGGCCGGCCGAAGGTGTCGGAGACGATCACCCCGACCCGCACGCCGAGCCGCTCGCGCAGCCCGCGGCGGATCCGGCCCGCCGAGGCGTCCGGGTCCTCGGGCAGCAGCAGCACGGTGCCGGGGGAGGTGTTGGAGGCGTCGACGCCGGCCGCGGCCATCACGAGGCCGTGCCGCGTCTGCGCGATGACCGTGTCCCCGCGGCGCGCGACCACGCGCTCGGTCTCCTCCTCGATCGCGGCCGTACGGCTGTCGCCTTGGCGGATCCGGCCTTCGGCCTTGCTCACGATCTTGGAGGTCACGACCAGGATGTCGCCGTCCCGGAGGTCCGGCGCGGCCTGCGCCACGAGCAGGGCGACGTCGTCGCCGGGCCGCACCTCGGGCAGGCCGGGCACGCCGCTGACGGTGATGTGGGGCATGTGCTCCTCTGACATCTGTGCTGGCATCCGTTCTGGGTCGGTTCAGGACGCGAGGGAGCGGGCCAGGGCGAGGGCCGCGGCGGCGATGTCCCTCGTGGCCTCGGGGTCGCTCATCAGGAGCGGGCGGGCCTCCACCACCACGCCGTCGAGTGCCACGCCCTTGTCCTCCTCGGCCACGAGCCAGCCGTCGAGCAGCGCGGAGCCGTACAGCTCCAGGACGGCCTGGGCGCTCGTCTCCACGCCGATCGCCGTCAGGCAGGCGTCGGCCATGCCGCGCACCGGCGCGCCACCGATGATGGGGGAGACGCCGACGACCGTCTTGTCCTCCAGCGCCGCCCGGATGCCCGGGATCTGGAGGATCGTGCCGATGCTGACGACCGGGTTCGACGGCGGGAGGATGACGACGTCCGCCGCCGCGATGGCGTCGAGCACGCCGGGCGCGGGACGGGCCTCGTCCGCGCCGACGAGCACGATCTGCTCGGCCGGCACCGAGGCGCGCAGCCGCACCCACCACTCCTGGAAGTGGACGGCCCTCCTGCCGGCCTCGTCGGAGACGACCACGTGGGTCTCCGTGCGGTCGTCCGACATCGGCAGCAGCCGCACCCCTGGACGCCACCGGTCGCACAGGGCCTCGGTCACCTGGGAGAGCGGATAACCGGCCCCCAGCATCTGGGTGCGGATGATGTGGGTGGCGAAGTCACGGTCGCCGAGGCCGAACCACTGCGGTTCCATGCCGTACGCGGCGAGCTCCTCCTTCACCGTGAACGTTTCACCGGCCCGTCCCCAGCCCTGTTCCTCGTTGATGCCGCCGCCCAGCGTGTACATGACCGTGTCGAGGTCAGGGCACACGCGCAGGCCGAAGAGGGTGATGTCGTCGCCGGTGTTGCCGATCACGGTGATCTCGGAATCGGGGGCCGCCGCCTTGAGACCTCGGAGGAACCGGGCGCCGCCGATTCCTCCGGCGAGGGACACGATGCGCATGCCGCCAGTCTTCCACCGGCCGTCCGCGGGATCGTCGACACCCACCCCAAGAGCGGGATGAACAGCGATATGTAGGGTGTGTTCCGCTTGTGAGGTTCTTGGGTCTGCCGACGTTTAAGTCAGGCATGTGCAAAACTTCCCCGAGTGCCTTTTGGACCGATGGGGGTAGTCGTGCTCAAGGTCGATACCGGCCGGCTCCGCGAGCCGGCCGCGTGGACGATGCTCGCGGTGGTGATCACCGGTGTCCTCGTCAGCATCGCACGCCTGCTGATCGGCTCCTTGGAGAGCATGACGTTCGGCCTCCGCGCGGTGTCGAGTCTGTACTCCCTCGTGTCCCCGGTCTCGACCGCGCTCGCGGCCGGCGCCGTGCTGCTCGTCGCCAAGGCCGGCGCGCCCACCCCCCGCGCCCGCCTGGTGGCGCTCGGCGCGGCCGGGGCGCTCGGCCTCGGCATCGTCTTCGGCGTGATCGCCGTGTTGGGCGTGCTCGTGGGCGACGTGGGCACGTTCCGCATCCGGTTCGAATACCTGATCACCGGACTGCCGATGGTCGCGCTCGCCGTCTTCGGTGCGCTGTTCGCGCTGAGCACGGCATCGGCGCTCCAGCCCGCCAGGGAACCGGCGGGCGACTACTTCGGCAGGCGCGAGGACACCTATCCGGCCCAGTCGTACGCTCCGGCGCTGCCGCAGGGCCCGCACGGACATCAGGCGCCGCAGGGGTACGGCGAGGTTCCGGGAACGGCAGGTGCGGGAACGGCAGGTGCGGGAGCGGCAGGTGCGGGCGCGCCGGCTCACACCCCCAACCCCGGCCCGATGCCCGGTCAGCAGGTTCCCGGCCAGCAGCAGTTCGGCCACCCCGCCCCGGGCGACCCGCAGAACAACCCCCTTCCCGCGCAGAACGTCCCCCAGAACGCTCCGCACGCCGCCCCGCCCGTCAGCCCTCACGTCGCTTCGCACGCCGCCGCCCCCGGCGGCCAGTACGACGCCCCCCACCAGGGCCAGCCCCAGAGCCAGCCGCAGGCGCCCGCGTACGGGCAGAGCGCGCCGGCGCCGGTCCACCCCCAGCTGCCGCCCGCCGAGCACCGGTACGCCGAGCACCAGCAGTACGCCCAGGAGCAGCAGTACGGGCAGGACCAGCAGTACGGGCAGGACCAGCAGTACGGGCAGGATCGGGGCCAGGGGGCCTTCGGCCAGGAGCGGCCCCAGGACGTCTACGGCCAGGAATACGAGCCGCAGCCCTCCTACACCCCCGCCCCGACCGCCCCGCAGCCCCCGCCGTTCGGGCAGCCCGGCGCCCCGGCTCCGTCCCAGGGTCCCGGCTACGGACAGGCGCAGCAGGAGTCCCGGCCGTCGTTGCAGGACGTCCAGACCGGCGCGCACTACGCCGACTACGGTCCGTACGGCGCGCAGCCCGAGGCGCCCGCCCCTCAGCGGCCCGACTACTCCCCGCCGCCGCAGGGCCCGGTGTTCGACCAGTACGGCTACGCGGGCCAGCAGACGGACTCCGGCGGCTACGGGCAGTTCCCGAGCGCTCCCCCCGCCGCGCCCGGCAACGCCCCCGGTGGTTACGGCCAGCCCTCCTCCTACAGCCCGAGCCCCGCCCCGGAGGCCAGGCCGTACGAGCAGGACCAGCCGTACGGACAGGGTTCGCCGTTCTCCGGCTACTCGGGCCAGGCGTTCGCCCGCCAGGCCGCCGAGCACGGGACCGGCGGCCCGGCCTTCGACGCTCCCCCCGCGTACGAGGGCCCGGCCGACCCGAGGGAGCAGCAGCTCGCGCAGGCCTACCAGCAGGCGCAGAGCTACCAGAAGGGCGCCCTGCCCGACCACCCCACCGGTCCGCAGGACCTGCCGGAGTACTACGACAACCCGCTCGGCCACCCCCAGTCCGAGCCCGCGCCGTTCCAGCCCCCGGCGCCCGGCCCCGCCGACCAGACGGTCCGCTTCGACCCCTCCGGCTACCAGGGAGACCCGCTCAGCGACCCGCTGCGCAGGGAGGAGCCGCTCGACCCGACGGCCATCTACACGCCCGACAGGTCGCAGGCAAAGTATGAGGAAGGTTCCGCCCCCGATCAGGCAGGCCGCGGAACCGACCCCAACCTCCCTTGGTATGGTTCCGAACGCTGATAGGACCGTAGATCGGGGCGTACGAACCGGGGCGAGCAGGTCTTTCCCCGGGTATCGTTATGCCGCTTGACGCCACACACGCCACGCGCGTGTAATTACAGGCATGTTGTTACGCCTTCCCAAGGGTGGGTATAGGGCAGGCGTTTTTATGGGGGGCTCCATGTGGGCGGGCGAGCGACAGGGAGGTGTGCAATGACCGATCTGGTCATGGCACAGGCGCTCGATGGTGAAGATCTTGGGTGGCAGGAGCGCGCTTTGTGCGCGCAGACCGATCCTGAGGCGTTCTTTCCTGAAAAGGGCGGTTCCACCAGGGAAGCAAAGAAGGTGTGCCGTTCGTGTGAGGTGCGCGCCGAGTGCCTTGAATACGCACTTCAGCATGATGAGCGTTTCGGCATCTGGGGCGGCCTGTCCGAGCGGGAAAGGCGCAAGATCAAGCGCCAGGCCGTCTAGGTCGTGTCCCTGAGGCTGATGTGGGCGGGGCCGTGCGTTCGACGCGCGGCCCCGCACTCATGTCCGGGTTGCTGCTGACATCCTGTTTCGCCTGGATGTGATCGGGTGAGTCCGGGTTGCCGTATCGTGGTCGGCGCTCAGCCGTACGACCCCCCTAGGACTCGACGTGCACTCGGTGACCGCGATCGTCGTCGCCCACGACGGCGCCCGCTGGCTCAAGGAGACGCTGGCGGCGGTGCTGCGCCAGACCCGGCCTCTCGACCGTGTCGTCGGCGTCGACAACGGCAGCCGTGACGACAGCGGGAAGCTGCTGACCGAGGCGTTCGGCTCGGGCAACGTGCTGACCCTGCCCCGGTCCACCGGGTTCGGCGAGGCCGTCCACGAGGTGCTGCGGCGGCTGCCGCCCGCGCCCGGACAGGAATGGGTCTGGCTGCTCCACGACGACTGCGCGCCCGACACGCACGCGCTGCAGGCCCTGCTGTGGGCCGCGGAGCAGGATCCCAAGGCCGCCGTTCTCGGCCCCAAGCTGCGCGACTGGCTCGACCGGCGGGTGCTGCTCGAGATGGGTGTGACCGTCAGCAGGTCGGGACGGCGGGACACCGGCCTGGAGCCGAGGGAGTACGACCAGGGCCAGCACGACGGGATCGCCGACGTCCTGTCGGTCTCCACGGCGGGCATGCTCATCCGCAGGGACGTCTGGGACGAGCTGTCGGGCCTCGACACCGCGCTGCCGCTGTTCCGTGACGACCTCGACCTGTGCTGGCGGGCCCGTACGGCCGGGCACCGCGTGCTCAACGTGAGCGACGCGGTGGCCTGGCACGCGGAGGCGTCGGCGCGGCGGCGCCGCAGGATCGCCACCAGCGAGGAGCATCCGCGCAGGCTCGACCGGCGCAACGGCCTGTTCGTCCTGATGGCGAACCTGCCGTTCGGCGCGCTCGTGCGGTCGGTGCTGCGCAACGTCTTCGCGTCCGTGCTGCGGGCCCTGCTGTTCCTGCTGGCCAAGCAGCCGGCCAACGCTCTCGACGAACTGGCCGCGCTCGGCTCGGTCATCGGCCACCCCCTGCGCCTGCGGCGGGCCCGCAAGGCCAGGAAGAAGGGCAGGAAGCAGGGCTGGCCCGCGATCCGGCGCAAGCTCAGCCCGCCGGGCGCCGCGCTGCGGCGGCTGGCCGACATGGTGCAGGGCTTCCTCGCCGGAGCCGGCCCGGTGGACTCGGCGGGCCGCCACCACGCGGCCGCGGACCGCGCCCAGGAGGACGACGGCGACGAACTGCTGACCGACTCCGGTGGCGTCCAGCGCGTGTTCAGCAGCCCCGGCGTGGTGCTCTGCCTGATCCTGGCGGTGATCACGCTGGCCGCGGAAAGGACGCTGCTGCCCGGGCTCCTGTCCTCCGACGGGCACCTGGGCGGCGGCGCTCTGGTGCCGGTCACCGGGAGCGCGTCCGACCTGTGGCGGCTCTACATCGAGGACCACCACGCCGCCGGGCTCGGCTCGCAGACCTGGGCCCCGCCGTACGTCGCCGTGCTGGCCGGGCTGTCGGCGGTCGCGCTGGGCAAGACGTGGCTGGCCGTGGCCGTGCTGCTGCTCGGCTGCGTGCCGCTGGCCGGGATCTCGGCGTACGCGGCGACCAAGCGGATGATCTCCTACACACCGGCGCGGGTCTGGCTGGCCGCCACCTACGCCCTGCTGCCGGTCACGACGGGCGTGGTGGCGGGCGGGCGGCTCGGCACCGCGATCGTGATCGTGCTGCTGCCCGTCTACGCGGCGCTCGCCACGCGGGTGATCGCAGGGTCGCGGCGGGCGGCCTGGGGCTTCGGCCTGCTCCTGACCGTGGGCACGGCCTTCGTCCCGCTCGTGTACGTGCTGGTGGCCATCCTCGGCGGGCTCGCCGCGGTGTCGTTCGGCGGCATTCGCAAGGGCGTCAGACGGTCGCTCGTGATCGGCCTCGGCACCCCGGTCGTCCTGCTGTTCCCGTGGCTGGTCCAGATCGCCAGGGAGCCGGGCCGGATCCTGCTCGAGTCCGGCCTGCACGACGGCCGCCTCATCGACCCCCGCCTCGGCGCCGGCTCCCTGCTCATGCTGAGCCCCGGCGGGCCGGGGGTGCCGCCCGTCTGGGCGACGGCGGGCCTGATCGCGGTCGCGCTGGCCGCGCTGCTGCTGCGGCGTCACCAGATGGTCGTCGCGATCGGTTGGGGCGTCATGCTCTTCGGGCTGCTGGTGGCGATCGTGGTCAGCCGGGTCAACGACGCGGCGTGGCCGGGGGTGCCGCTGGCGTTCGCGGCGACGGGCCTGCTGGTGGCCGCGGCGCACCAGGCGCACCGGATCGCGGAGTTCCGCGCCGCGCGGGGGCTGCGCCGCCTGGGCGCGATGCTGATCGTCGTGGTCGCCTTTGCGACCCCGCTCGCCGCCGCCGGGCTATGGGTGACCAGAGGCGCGGACGGCCCGCTGCGAAGCGACCTGAGCGACCCGGTGCCGGTGCTCGCCGAGCTCCAGTCGGCACCCGGCGAGGGCACGCTCCTGCTGCGTCCCAGGGACGGCAGGGTCGGCTACACGCTGATGCGCGGCCGGGGCCCGCTGATCGGCGAGTCCGACCTCGAATCGCCCCGGGAGGCGACCGACCGTTTCACGACCGCGGTCGGCGGGCTCGCCTCGGGCCGGGGCAGCACGTACGTCCAGACGCTCGCGTCGTCCGGGGTCCGCTTCGTGACGGTGCCGGGCCGCGTCGACCCCGCCCTGCAACAGGCACTCGACTCGCAGCCCGCCCTGGTCAGGGTGAGCCTGTCCGAGACAGGCGGCCTGTGGCGCGTGGCCGGCCAGGTGACGGTGCCCCCGCCGCCCGCGACCGCGGGCGCGCTGCATCGGGGCTGGCTGTGGGCTCAGGGCGCGCTGCTCGTGCTCGTGCTGATCCTGGCCTCGCCCGGGGCCCGTACGAAGGAGCCGGAGGGCGACTACGCCGACGCCCCCGTCGAAGAGGGGCCGCGGGGCCGCCGCCGAGCGAAGGAAGAGCGGGTGCCCGCGTGAGGAGACTGATCGAGAACCGCTTCGGCCTGCTCGCCCTGGTGCTGGTCGCGCTGGGCGCGTTGTACGGCGTGGCCTTCGTCAGCCGGCCCGCGCCGGCCGCGCAGGTGCGCCCGCAGGCCGTCAAAGCGCCGGTGGAGTCGGTGACCGCCGTGTGCCCCGCGCCGTCCGGCAGCCGGGTGAGCGTGGTGACCCCCACCCGGGAGCAGGAGAACCCGGAGCAGCAGAACCCGGAGCAACAGAACCAGGGGCCGGGCAGCGCCACCCTGTCGGCGATCGAGGGCCCGGGGGAGAAGGGCGGCGGCAAGGACGACGTGATCGACCGGCCGGGCCTGCTGTGGCAGCGCGAGATCGCCCCCGGAGGCGGCCCTCTCGTGGTGGACGCCACCGGTTCGATGGCCGCAGGACTGGAGAGCGCCCAGACCGCCAGGGAGACGTCGGGCACCCAGCGGGGGCTCGCCGGGGTGCGGTGCGTCGAGCCGGGCGCGGAGAGCTGGTTCGTCGGGCCTGGACCGGCCGCGGCGGAGATGACCCTCTACCTCGCCAACCCCGACGCGGCTCCGGCCAACGTCTCGTTCATGGTCTACTCCGGCGAGGGCCCGGTGCTGAGCGAGCGCGGCAACGGCGTGGTCGTCAAGCCCGGCCAGCACCGCGTGATCAGGCTGCGCGACCTCGCGCCCTCCCCGCTGATCATGGCCCTGCAGGTGAGCACGCGCAGCGGCAGGGTGGCCGCCGCGGTCAAGGCCGTGCTGGGCGAGGGCAGGGGCGTCGACTGGCTGCCCGTCGCCGCGGCCCCCGCCACCCGGGTCGTCGTTCCCGGCATCCCCGGCACCGCCGGTCAGCGGGAGCTGTACGTCGCCACGCCGGGGGAGCGGGACACGGTCGTGCGGATCAAAGCGGTGCTGGAGGACGGCTCCTACGCACTGAAGAACAAGGAGACGATCGAGGTGCCGGCCGGATCGGCGGCCTCGCTCGACCTGTCCACCGGGATCGGCGGGCAGCCGGCCGCGCTGGTGCTGGAGTCCGACGTCCCGATCGTGGCGGGCCTCAAGATCACCGGAACGGGGACGAGGCAGGACGTCGCCTTCACCGCCGGCGCCGCCTCCGTCGACCTCGGCAGCGTCGTCGCGGACGGCCGGGCGGAAGGCAAGCAGACCTCCTGGCTGGTGCTGTCGGCGCCCTTCGCGGCGGCCACCGTGGAGGTCCGGCTGGTGCCCTCGAAGGGTGCGGCGCCGGCCCCGGTCGAGGTGAAGCTGCCCGCCGCCCGCACCAAGGAGCTCAGGCTCGCGCCGCCGAAGGGAAGCAAGGGCGGCTTCAGCGTGGTCGTACGGCCGATGCCGGGCTCGGGGCCCGTGTACGGCGGGCGCGTCCTCGACGAGGGGGCCAAGGACGGCCAGTTGGTGACCGCGCAGCCGCTCGCCATGGCCAGGACCTGGGCGCTGGTGCCCCCGACCGTCGATCTCCCGGGCGCCGTGCTCCCGTGAGGGCTAATGCCGGTCGTCGTAACCGGGGTCGATCGTCTCCGGCGTGAGGCCCAGCAGACTGGCCACCTGCTCGACGACCACGTCGAGGACCAGCGTGCCGAGCTGGTCGCGGTCGCGGGCCCGGGCCTCCAGCGGGCGGCGGTACAGCACGACGGCGGCGGGCTCGTCTCCCGAGGCCGACTCCGCCCGGCCCAGCGGGATCGGGTCGGAGGACAGCCGGGCGGGGCCGTCCACCAGCTCCGCGGCCGGCGGCACCTCCTCGATCGCGAACTCGACCGACGCGAGCTGGGTGCCCCACCGCGGCTTGAGCCGGTCGACCGCGTCGATCACCAGGTCGTCGAACCGCTCGCCGCGGGACTTGGCGATGGGGACGTGCGAGGGCGCGAGGGGGCCGCGCATGCCGCGGCCGTGCCGGTCACGCCGGCGCACCCGCCGCCCTCGATCCGGCCTGTCACCGCTCCTGTCGCTCACGCAGTCAGCTTAAAGCCCGTCCCGCCGGTGCGGTGGGTCCGGCGGGTCGTGTCCGCTTTGCCCACCAACGTCATGGCGACTTCAGAGATCGCGGAATTGTGGCGACACGTTCAATAAGAGCGGCGGGGTGGTGGCAATGTGAACGCGGACCGGATACGGTCCCTCCGTGAGCCCCGTCCGCAGCTGTTCCCGTACCGCCTGCAGGCAGCCTGCCGTCTTCACACTCACGTATGTCTACGCCGACTCGACCGCCGTACTCGGCCCCCTGGCGACGTACGTCGAGCCACACTGTTACGACCTGTGCGCGGAGCACGCGGAACGGCTCACCGCGCCCAGGGGGTGGGAGGTCGTGCGCCTCCCGTCCGAGTCCGTCGCCCCGAGCGGGGACGACCTGGAGGCTCTGGCGAACGCGGTCCGAGAGGCCGCGCGCCCCGCTCCCGCCGCCGGCGAGCCCGTCGGCCAGGCGGTCGAGGTGGGCCGCCGAGGTCACCTGCGGGTGCTCAAGTCCGCCCAGCCCAACAGGGAGCGATGACACCCCGCGATGAGATCGCACGCGGCGCGTTGGACGGCTCATTGTGTGGGCAATCAGGCGCTATAGGCTCAGGTGCGAAGACTTAACGACTTTTAGGGGCGTGCAGTGGCCGACCTCAGCAGGATCTTCAAGGCGTACGACGTGCGGGGCGTGGTGCCGGACGAGCTCGACGAGGAGATCGCACAGGCCGTCGGGGCGGCCTTCGTCGAGCTGACCGGCGCGTCCTCGGTGGTGATGGCGCACGACATGCGCACCTCGTCCGGCCCGCTGGCCGCGGCGTTCGCGCGGGGCGCGACCTCCCGGGGCGCCGACGTGATCAACGCCGGGCTCGGCTCGACCGACATGCTCTACTACGCCAGCGGCAGCCTCGACCTGCCGGGCGTCATGTTCACCGCGAGCCACAACCCGGCCAAGTACAACGGCATGAAGATGTGCCGGGCGGGCGCCGTGCCGGTGGGCACCGACACCGGCCTGCTGCAGATCCGCGACCGCGCGGCCGAACTGCTCGACACGGGACTGGACGGTTCGGACTCGGGCGGTGCGCCCGGCACGGGCACGGTGACCGAGCGCAACCTGCTGGAGGGCTACGCCGCCCACTTGAAGACGCTGGTCGACCTGTCGGGCATCCGGCCGCTGAAGGTGGTCGTGGACGCCGGCAACGGCATGGGCGGCTACACGGTCCCCGAGGTCTTCAAGGGCCTGCCGATCGAGCTGACCCCGCTCTACTTCGAGCTCGACGGCAGCTTCCCCAACCACGAGGCCAACCCGATCGAGCCGGAGAACCTGCGCGACCTGCAGAAGGCGGTCGTCTCGCAGGGCGCGGACATCGGCATCGCCTTCGACGGCGACGCCGACCGGTGCTGGGTCATCGACGAGCGGGGCGAGTCCGTCGCACCGTCCACGATCACGGCACTGGTCGCGGTGCGGGAGCTGGCCAAGAACCCCGGCGCCACGATCATCCACAACCTGATCACCTCCAAGGGCGTGCCGGAGATCGTGAGCGAGCACGGCGGCAAGCCGGTCCGCACCCGCGTCGGCCACTCGTTCATCAAGGCGGAGATGGCCCGCACCGGCGCCGTCTTCGGCGGCGAGCACTCGGCCCACTACTACTTCCGCGACTTCTGGTTCGCCGACTCGGGCATGCTGGCCGCCCTGCACGTGCTCGCCGCGCTGGGCGAGCAGGACCGGCCGCTGTCGGAGGTGCTGTCCCAGTACTCGCGCTACGCCGCGTCCGGGGAGATCAACAGCAGGGTCGAGGACCAGGCCGCCGCCCTGGCCCGCGTACGCGAGACCTTCGCGGGCCGGGAGGGTGTTACCTTCGACGAGCTGGACGGACTCACCGTCAGCGGTCCGGACTGGTGGTTCAACCTGCGTCCGTCCAACACCGAGCCGCTGCTCCGGCTCAACGCGGAGGCCGCCGACGAGGAGAAGGTCGCCGCAGTCCGAGACGAAGTTCTCGCCGTTGTAAGGAGCTGACGAGTTGAAGATCGACGACTGGCTGCTGGACATCCTCGCCTGCCCGGCGTGCAAGTCCCCGCTCCGCGCCGTGCCCGACGCGGACGAGCTGGCCTGCACCTCGGAGTCGTGCGGGCTGGTCTATCCGGTGCGCGACGACATCCCGGTGCTCCTCGTCGACGAGGCCCGCAAGGCATGAGCGGTGCCGGAGGGGCCCGGTTCGAGCCCGACCGGCTCGATGACCAGGCATACCTGGTGGAGGGCGACCCCTCCGGCATGCTCCGCTCCGTGGCGTCGTCGGCCGCCCAGGTGCGGGCGGCGTACCGGTCGGCGGTGGAGAACGGCGTGGCCCGGGCCGGCCGGGACGGCCGCCCCCGCGCGATCGTCGTGGCGGGCATGGGCGCCTCCGCCCTCGTGGGGGACGTGCTCGA
This sequence comes from Microbispora sp. NPDC046973, assembly GCF_040644495.1. NCBI lineage: Bacteria > Bacillati > Actinomycetota > Actinomycetes > Streptosporangiales > Streptosporangiaceae > Microbispora > Microbispora sp. NPDC046973. Next base: position 417,971 of record NZ_JBEYWQ010000003.1, read on the forward strand.
GGCGCTGTGCCGATACGGCGCCCCGGTCCCGGTGGTGACGGTGCGCGGCCACCGGCTGCCCGGCTGGGTGGGCGCCGCCGATCTCGTCATCGCCGTCTCCCGCTCCGGCAGGACCGAGGAGACCGTCGCCGTGGCCGCCGAGGCCGTACGGCGCGGGTGCGCGCTCGTGGGCACGGGCGCGCCCGACACGCCGCTGTCGGCCCTGGTCGAGCGGGCGGGCGGGCCGTACGTGCCGGTGGGCGGGGCGACCGGGGTGGCCGGGCAGCCGAGGGCCACGCTGTGGTCGCTCATGGTGCCGCCGATCCTGGTGGCGGCGGCGCTCGGGCTGGTCCCGGCCGGGGAGAGCGAGTTCGAGTCGGTGGCCAAGCGGCTGGAGGACCTGGCCCATCGGTGCCGCCCGTCGAGCGAGTCGTTCATCAACCCCGGCAAAGCGCTGGCGATGGAACTGGCCGGGACGCTTCCGGTCGTCTGGGGCACCTCGCCGCTGGCCGCGGTGGCGGCCCACCGCCTGGCCGCCCGGCTGAGCGAGGACGCGGGCTACCCGGCGATCTGGGGGGAGCTGCCCGAGGCCGCCCACAACCAGATCGTGACGTTCGACGGCCCCCTCGCCGGGCGGGACGTCTTCGCCGATCCGTTCGCCGACGAGCCGGGGGAGGGCGCGCGCCTGCGCCTGTTCCTGCTGCGCGACATGGAGGAACACCCGCAGGTGACCAGGTCCCGCACGGCCGCCGTACGGCTGGCCGAGGACCGGGGGGTTCCGGTGTCCGAGATCCTGGCCGAGGGCGTGCACCCGCTGGACCGGCTCGCCGCCCTGATCGGCCTGTGCGACTACGCGAGTGTCTACCTCGCTCTCGGGTACGGGATGGACCCGGCATCGGCCGCGGCGGCAACCGAACTCCAGGCCAGGATTTCGCAATAGGATCGCCTCGGCCGATTGAAATGAGGAGTTCAACGTGAGTGCGGGTGGCGGTACCAAGGCGATCCTCGCGGCGCTCGGCGCCAACCTGGCGATCGCTGTGGCGAAGTTCGTGGCGTTCCTGTTCACCGGGTCGTCGTCGATGCTCGCCGAGTCGGTCCACTCCGTGGCCGACTCCGGCAACCAGGCGCTGCTGATGCTCGGCGGCAAGCGCGCCGCCAAGGGGAGAACCCGCAAGCACCCCTTCGGCTACGGCCGGGAGCGCTATTTCTACGCGTTCGTGGTGGCCGTGGTGCTGTTCACGATCGGTGCCCTGTTCTCCCTCTACGAGGGCTGGCACAAGATCGCCGACCCGCAGCCCGTGGAGTCGCCGATCTGGGCCTTCGCGGTGCTGGTCTTCGCGATCGTCGCCGAGGGCTTCTCGTTCCGCACCGCCATCAAGGAGTCGAGCGCGCTCAAGGGCGACCAATCCTGGGTGGCGTTCATCCGCCGGGCGAAGGCCCCCGAACTTCCCGTGGTGCTGCTTGAGGACTTCGGCGCGCTGCTCGGTCTGGTCTTCGCGTTGTTCGGCGTGACGATGGCCGTGGTCACCGGCAACGGCGCGTGGGACGGTGTGGGCAGCCTCGTCATCGGCCTGCTGCTCGCCGTGATCGCGGTCATCCTGGCCACCGAGACCAAGTCGCTGCTGATCGGCGAGAGTGCGACGCCCGAGGTGGAGGAGAAGATCTGCGCCGCCCTGGAAGCCGCCCCCGAGGTCAGCCGGGTCATCCACCTGCGCACCCTGCACCTCGGCCCGGAGGAGTTGCTGGTCGCCGCGAAGATCGCGGTGGAGCACGACGACACCGCCGGTGAGGTGGCGCGAGGCATCGACGAGGCCGAACGGCGCATCCGCGAGGCGGTTCCGATCGCCCGGGTGATCTACCTGGAGCCGGACCTCTATCGGGCGGACGCCGCCTCGGGGCAGCGCGCCGGCGCGTAACCCCCGTTACGGGCAGCCGCATTTCCTCGCGCACCGTGATTGAAATGTGATGCAGAGTCACTTCAACGCTGGCGGTACCGGTCGGTAACTTTACCTTTACATTACGGCTGGTTGACCCCGGAGGTGACTCATGATTCAGGGACGCGTGCGGTGGAAACGGTTCGCCCTCGTCTTCGTGCCCGCGCTCGCGGTCGCCTCCGTGCTGGTCGGCGCGACCGCCGAGGGGGCGATCGGCGCGTCGTTCGTGGTCTCGGGTGACACGTTCAAGGTCTCCGCGGACACGCTGCAGGGCCAGGGCTTCGTGCAGTACGGCAGCACGGTCGAGAACAAGAAGGGCCAGAAGATCCCGGTCGCCGTCTCCGGCATCCGGAAGGCCACCCTGACCAACATGTGCCAGACGGTGCTGGTGAAGTCGCCCGTCGGCGCCGTGACCATCAGGATCACGGCCGGCACGGGCAAGGACCCGGTGACCGCCGAGAACATGATCGTCGACGCCACCCAGATCGAGGGCAACGCGGTCTTCACGAAGCTGGAGGCGGGCCGCGACGCCAGCACCCTCGACCAGCTGCCGGACGCCCAGGGCGCGGCGGGCATGTTCGGCCAGCAGGCCGGCGCAATCACCATCAAGGACTTCCGGCAGGTCTCCTGGGCGGTCAACGCGGCCACGTTCAAGCTGCCGGGGCTGAAGCTGGCCGTGGAGCCGGGCGAGCACGAGTGCTTCTGATGGAACGGCCGGTGAAATGGCGGCGGTCGCGGCCGTTCTGGGGTGGTCTGCTGGTGCTCGCCGCGGGCCTGGAGCTGCTGAGCATCCCGTTCGCGACCCAGGCCCTGCCGCTCGTCATCCAGTCGGGCACGGTCGGCGCCACCTACCTGATCGCGCTGGTGCTGATCATCCTGGGCCTGATGATCTGGCTCCAGCCCGGCCAGCGGGCCTTCCTCGGTGTGGTCGCCGTACTGGTCTCGATCGCGTCGTTCGTCTACGCCAACCTGGGCGGCTTCCTGATCGGGATGCTGCTCGGCCTGGTCGGGGGCGCGCTCGCGGTCGCCTGGGCGCCCGCGGAGGCCACCGAGGCCGGTGCGGCGCCGGCCGGGCCCGCCGCGTCGCCCGCGCCGGCTGGAGGGGGGATCACCTTCACCGAGCGCCGGGTGGTCAGCGGCGACGAGCGCCTGGAGGCCACCCGGCCGCAGCAGCCCGTGGAAGCCGCGGAGCCCGTGGACGAGGGCCCGCGCATCCTGGTCGCCCGGGTCCGCCGCGACGCCGATCCCGCCTCCGATCCCGCCGCCGATCCCGGGCCGGAGTCCTCCTCCGACGACGACCCCGGCGACTCCGGCGAGGGCCCGGGCGAGGGCCCCGGTGGCGGCCGTGGCGACGGTGGCGTACGTCCGGACGGCGGCGGGCGCGGCGACACGGGTCCGGGTCCCGCGGCCAAGGCGCTGGCCATCGCCGTGCTGCCGGTCATCCTGGCGGCCGGGACGGGCATGGTGCGGGAGGACCCCGGAACGGGCGGACAGGGCGGCTCCCTCCTGCCCGGTGTCGTCCCGAGCGCCGTTCCCAGCGGCCTGTCCGACGTCCTCGGCGGCGTCCTGCCCAGCGCGGTCCCCACGGCCCTGCCCAGTGCCCTGCCCACGGACCTGAAGGACGCCGTGGGGTCGCTCACCGGCAGGAGGAGTCCCTCGCCGTCGCCGGGGGAGGGCGGCGAGGACGAGCCGGGGGCCTCCTCCGCGAAGGGAGCGGTGACGGTCGCGACCGAGACGGCCGCCGTCCGCGCGCCCTCGCTGACCATGACCGGGATGAAGTTCACCGGCGTGGTCGAGATGCCCACCGCGACCGGCACCGTGAAGATGCTCCGCTTCACCATGGACAAGGCCGTGCTGGAGCGGCCTCAGCAGACGATGGGCCCGACGACGCTGACCGGCAGCATGTTCACCTTCGAGGGCAACGTGGTGATCTGCACGACGAAGATGACCGCCAAGCTCCTCGGCGTGCCGCAGGAGTTCACGGCCGACCACCCGAACCTCCTGGTCAGGGCGCTCAAACTGGTGCCGTCCCTGAACGTCCCGCTGACGATGACCGACATCGTCAGCGAGCAGCCGTACGTCACGGCCGACTCCCTGCGGGCGGACGACCTCCACCTCGTGGTCGGCGCCTGACCCTCAAAGGCCTGGGAGCGCCCGCGTCACCGGTGCCGCAGCAGCCGCAGGGCCTTCTCCTTCTCGAAGTCCAGCGCCCGGCGCGGCGCCTGGATGCGCCCGATGCGCACGCCGAGATCGCGTACGGCCTGGGCCACCGCGGGCTCGGACAGCGCCCGGAGCGCGAAGGCCAGCTCGGCCGGCGAGACGTCGAACCGCCGCTCCAGCTCCATCGCCTGGCGCACCGCCTCCAGCTCGTCCGGCCCGAAGCGCCGATGGGCGCCCTTGTCCCGTACGGGCGGCAGCAGGCCGAGAGCCTCCCGGTAGCGCAACATCCGGGGGGACATGCCGAGCCGCCTGGCCGCCTCGGTGATGCGCATCGTGCCTCCGGTCCCCGTTCCTGGGGTCCACGCTAGACAGTCCGGCGGCCCTCCGGCACCCGTCGGCGAGGGAATCTCACATTCTTGTGTCAGGTTCGCGGGCCTGCGCATGCGTTCCTGCGTCCGCGACGCCTAAACTCGCACCGACGGACAACGGAGGAGACACTCATGGACTTCAAGGTCGCCGACCTTTCGCTTGCGGAATTCGGCCGCAAAGAGATCCGCCTCGCGGAGCACGAGATGCCGGGCCTCATGGCGACCCGTAAGGAGTACGCCGCGGCGCAGCCGCTGCGCGGCGCGAAGATCATGGGCTCGCTGCACATGACGATCCAGACGGCGGTGCTGATCGAGACGCTGGTCGCGCTCGGCGCCGACGTGCGCTGGGTGAGCTGCAACATCTTCTCCACCCAGGACCACGCCGCCGCCGCGGTCGTCGTCGGCCCGGATGGCACGGTGGACAACCCCTCCGGTGTCCCGGTCTTCGCCTGGAAGGGCGAGACGCTGGAGGAGTACTGGTGGTGCACCGAGCAGGCCCTCCGCTGGCCCGACGGCTCCGGCCCCAACATGATCCTGGACGACGGCGGCGACGCGACGCTGCTCGTGCACAAGGGCGTGGAGTTCGAGAAGGCCGGCGCCGTGCCGGTCGCCGGTGAGGACGACCCCGAAGAGTGGGCGGTCATCCTCGACACGCTCCGCCGTACGGTCTCCGAGGACAAGTGGTGGACCCGCGTGGCCGAGGACATCAAGGGCGTCACCGAGGAGACCACGACCGGCGTGCACCGTCTCTACGAGATGCACAAGTCCGGCACGCTCCTGTTCCCGGCGATCAACGTCAACGACTCGGTGACCAAGTCGAAGTTCGACAACAAGTACGGCTGCCGCCACTCGGTGATCGACGGCCTCAACCGCGCCACCGACGTGCTGATCGGCGGCAAGGTCGCCGTGGTCTGCGGCTACGGCGACGTGGGCAAGGGCTGCGCCGACGCGCTGCGCGGTCAGGGCGCCCGGGTCATCGTCACCGAGATCGACCCGATCTGCGCGCTCCAGGCCGCCATGGACGGCTTCCAGGTCACCACCCTGGAGGAGGTCGTCGGCATCGCGGACATCTTCGTCACCTGCACCGGCAACTACGGCATCATCAGCGCCGAGCACATGTCGCAGATGAAGCACCAGGCGATCGTGTCCAACATCGGCCACTTCGACAACGAGATCGACATGGCCGGCCTGGCCCGCATCCCGGGCGTCAAGAAGATCAACATCAAGCCGCAGGTCGACGAGTGGGTGTTCCCCGACGGGCACTCGATCATCGTGCTCGCCGAGGGCCGCCTGATGAACCTCGGCTGCGCCACCGGCCACCCGTCGTTCGTCATGTCGAACTCGTTCACCAACCAGGTCATCGCCCAGATCGAGCTGTTCACGAAGACCGACGACTACCCGGTCGGCGTGTACGTGCTGCCCAAGCACCTCGACGAGAAGGTCGCCCGTCTCCACCTCGACGCGCTCGGCGTGAAGCTGACCAAGCTCAGCAAGAAGCAGGCGGAGTACATCGGCGTCGACGTCGAGGGCCCGTACAAGCCGGACCACTACCGCTACTGACGGCGATCGCACGACGGGGGCGCGGGCCCGGCCCGCGCCCCCGGCCAGGAGGCAGACGGCGTGATTCAGCCGGACATCGCGGAGGCCGGAGAGTGGCGCATCGAGTGGGCGGCCCGGTCGATGCCGGTCCTCCAGGCGATCGGCGCCGGTTTCGGCGCCGACCGGCCGCTCGACGGCCTGCGCATCGCCGCCTGCATGCACGTGACCGCCGAGACGGCGGTGCTCCTCGGGGCGCTGCGGGAGGGCGGCGCGCAGATCGCCCTGGCCGCGTCCAACCCCCTGTCCACGCAGGACGACGTCGCCGAGGCGCTGCGAACGTACGGCATCGCCGTGCACGCCCGCGCCGGGGTGGACAAGGCGACCTACTACCGGCACATCCACCAGGCGCTCGACATCGCGCCGAACGTAGTGCTCGACGACGGATGCGACCTCGTCAACACCCTGCACACCGAGCGGGTCGAACTTCTCGACGGCGTGATCGGCGGCTGCGAGGAGACCACGACCGGGATCATCCGGCTGCGCCAGATGGCCTCGGAGAACGCGCTGCGCTTCCCGATGGTCGCGGTGAACGACACCCGGACCAAGCGGATGTTCGACAACCGCTACGGCACCGGCCAGTCGACGCTCGACGGCATCATGCGGGCCACCAACGTCCTGCTGGCGGGCCGCACCGTGGTCGTGGCGGGCTTCGGCTTCTGCGGCCGGGGCGTCGCGGAGCGGGCCAAGGGCCTGGGCGCGCGGGTCATCGTCACCGAGATCGACCCGGTCAAGGCCCTCGACGCCGCCCTGCAGGGCTATGACGTGCGGCCGATGAGCCTGGCCGCCGAGACCGGCGACGTGTTCGTGACCGTCACCGGCAACCGGGACGTCATCCGCGCCGAGCACCTGGCCGCCATGAAGGACGGCGCGATCCTCGCGAACGCGGGCCACTTCGACGTCGAGATCGACGTGCGGGCGCTGGAGGAGATGGCGCGCGAGGTGCGCTTCGGGATCCGCCCCAACACCGACGAGTACGTCCTGGAGGACGGCCGCAGGCTGCTGCTGCTCGCCGAGGGGCGCCTGGTGAACCTGACCGCCGCCGAGGGCCACCCGGCCGCGGTGATGGACATGTCGTTCTCCGCCCAGGCCCTCGCCGTCGCATGGCTGGTCCGGGAGTCGGTCCGGCTGGCGCCCGGCGTGTACGACGTCCCTGCCGACATCGACGCCGAGGTGGCCCGGCTGAAGCTCGCCGCCGCCGGGATCTCGATCGACGCGCTCACCGCCGAGCAGCAGGAGTATCTCCACTCCTGGCGCCTCGGGTCCTGAGACCACCGCGGCCGTCACAGCGCCTGGTCGCCCGGCCTGCGCTTCACGGCCGGCCACACCACCGCCAGCGTGTACGCGCACAGCACGGCGAAGCCGGCCCAGCCGGGGAGCGGGAAGTATCCGGCGGACGGCGCGTAGTGAGCGACCACCTGCGGATATTCCACTGCCGTCTGCTGGACGGCGAAGCCCGCTGCCGGGGTGAGCCGCAGCAGCCACCGCGACACGACGTCGGGCAGGAACGGGAACGCGGTCACCGCGTAGGGCACGGCGACGAGCGACAGCGCGAGGATGACGGCCGCCCAGCCACGCCGCAGCAGGACCCCCAGCCCGTACGACAGTACACCGCAGAGCGCGAGCACCGCCGCGACCCCGACGACGACCCGGACGCCGGTCAGCGGGGAGACCGGCTGCACGGGGACGCCGTTGCCGCTCAGGATCGCGACACCGGCCGGCAGGACCACCCCGACGGCGGCGAGCCCGGTCACGAAGGTCGCTGCGCCGACCACCACAGCCCGAGCGGCCAGAACGTGGCGAGACGCCGATGTGCCGGCCCGGGCGCCGAATCGGGCGGCCAGGACGACGACGATGATCAGTGCGATCACCAGGCCGGGCAGCAACCTCTCGACGGTGCCCTCGCCCTCGCTCCCGCTCGGGCCGATGTCACCGGTCCCGCTCACGGCGATGACGCCGTCCTTCTCGACCACGCCGGATGCGTTGTGGTGCTTCTCCCAGTCGGTGTGGTTCATCTCGCCGACGGCCTCGCTGCGCCACGCGCCGGCGGGCGCGCCCGCCAGGGTGACGTGATCGAAGACGCCGGTGGCCTGGGTGAAGCGGACCTCCTCGACTGCTCCGCCGAATCCGACCTTCCGCAGCGTGAGGTCGCCGGGGGACGTGGCGAACAACCCGACCTGCGCCGTCTCAGGGAGACCGGCCAGTTTCACCGTCCCGACGGTGTGCCAGAGCCGGCCGTCGGCCGACTCGGCACCGGTGACGGTGTCGCCGGACCGCGTCAGGCGCAGCCACCGCGGGTATCGCGGTGAGAGGCCGCCCGCGCTCCCGGCGATGTCGTTCCGGTAGTCGTACTGCATCCGCACGCCGTGGCCGCCGGTCATCATGAGCGCCGCATAGGAGGAGCCCTGCCGGACGCCGTCCTTGACGATGATCCCGGCCTTCGCCCACGGCACCAGGCCGGAGACGATCTTGTCGTGGTCGGGCGGAGGGTAGGTGATCGTGCCGGTCATCGAGGTCATCCGTACGGTGATGGAGCCCCGCGGGCCGAGGTCGTGGTGCAGGAACCAGAACTGGTCGCCGACCATCGACCCGTCCGCGGCGATTCCATCCCTCGGGCAGGGCCCGCCGCAGGACGTTTGGCTGCCGAAGGCGTAGAGCAGGCCGGCGGCGATCACGACGAGAGCCGCCGTGGCCAGGGCGATCAGCCGGGCGGGGCGGCGGAAGGCCGTCCATTCCCGGCGAAGAAGTTCTCCAGTGAGCACGCCGTCGTTCTACGGGGGCGTGCCTAACACCACCAGAACCGCCCCTGTCACCCTGGTGTTAGGTCCGGCCGGGCATCCTGGAGGCGTGACAAGGCTGCGCAACGGCACCGTGGGACTCCGGTTCACGATCTTGTACGCCGGAGTGTTCCTCGTGTCGGGAATCGGGCTGCTGGCTCTCACCTTCCTGCTCGCCGGCGGGGGAAGTTCCAGCGCCCCCGCGGGCTGGCGACCACCCGCCGACGGCGGCACGGACGGGATAAACCAGCAGGTTCGCCGTCTGCAGGAGCAACTGGCCGAGATGAACGCGCAGCACTCCCGGCAGCTGCTGATCGGCTCCCTGCTCGCGCTGACGGTGATGGCGGTCGTCTCCGTGCTGGCCGGCCGGGTGCTCGCCCGCCGGGTGCTGCGCCCGCTGCGGGTGATCACCGCGGCGACCCGGCGCATCTCCGCCGACAACCTGGACCGGCGGCTGGCCGTCAGCGGCCCGGCGGACGAGGTGAAGGACCTGGCCGACACCATCGACGGCCTGTTGGAGCGGCTGGAGGCGTCCTTCGCCGCCCAGCGCCGGTTCGTCGCCAACGCCTCGCACGAGCTGCGGACTCCGCTGGCGACCATGCGGGCGTCCCTGGACGTCGCGGTGGCCAAGCCCGGCGTGGCTCCCCAGACGCTCGCCCTGGGCGACCGGCTGCGTCCGCAGCTGGACCGCGTGGACCAGCTGCTCGACGGCTTCCTCGCGCTTGCCCGCGCGCAGCACGGCACGTTCGACGGCGCCGCCGAGGTCGACGTGGCCCGGCTGGTCGCGCGGGCGGTGGGCGACCGCGGCGCCGGGATCGCGGCGAGACGGCTGAGCGTGACCGAGGATCTGCGGACCGGCACGCTCACCAGGGGCGATGCCGCCCTGCTCTCCCGGATGGTGGAGAACGTGGTCGACAACGCCGTGGCGCACAACGAGGAGGGCGGCTGGATCCAGGTGGAGACCTTCCGGGAGGGCGCCGAGGTCCGGCTCGTCGTGCAGACCGGCGGACGCGTCCTCGACCAGCGGGACGTGGACCGGCTCGCACGGCCCTTCGAGCGGCTCGGCGCGGATCGAACCGGGTCGGAGAACGGCTCCGGCCTCGGGCTGTCCATCGTGGCGGCGATCGCCGCGGCCCACGGCGGGCGGCTCGAACTGCTCGCCCGGCCGGAGGGCGGCCTGCGAGTGTCGATCGCGCTGCCGTGCGTCCCGGTCCCGGCGGAGGCGCGGCCGTGAGGATCCTGGTCGTCGAGGACGAGCGGTCGCTCGCCGAGGTTGTCGCCGAGGGCCTGCGCGACCAGGGGATGGCCGTCGACGTCAGTCACGACGGGTTGTCCGCCGCCGCCAAACTGGACCTCACGGCGTACGACGTGGTGGTCCTGGACCGCGACCTGCCCGGCCTGCACGGCGACGCGCTGTGCCAGATGATCAGCGAGCGGCCCGGCCGCCCGATGGTGCTGATGCTGACCGCGGCCGGGACGCCCGACGACCGCGTCAGCGGTCTGACTCTCGGCGCGGACGACTACCTCGCCAAGCCGTTCCACTTCCCGGAGCTGATCCTGCGCATCCAGGCGCTGGCCCGGCGCAAGCCGAGCGCGCGGCCGCGCACCCTGCGCGCCGCCGGGATCGAGCTGGACCCGGTGCGCCGGACCGCGGTGCGCGACGGCCGGCAGCTGAACCTCTCCGTCAAGGAGTTCGCCCTGCTGCACGCGCTGATGCGGGCGAGTCCCGGCTTCCTCAGCGCGGAGGCCCTGCTGGAGCAGGTCTGGGACGAGAACGCCGACCCCTTCACCAACACGGTGACCGTGACGATGGGGCGGTTGCGCCGCAAGCTCGGCGAGCCACCGGTCGTCATGACGACACCGGGCGTGGGGTATCGGCTCGCCTGACCCTTGCCTGCGCCAGGCGCGTCAGGTTCCCTGCATCTCGCGCATCCGCCGGATCTCGGCGGTCTGCTCGGCGATCACGTCCGTGGCCCACTGCTCGACGGTGAGGTGCGAGCCCTCGGTGAGCGCCTTGGTGGCCATCGTGATCGCGCCCTCGTGGTGGGCGACCATCATCTGGAGGAACAGGCTGTCGAACGCGGCGCCGGACGCCGCCCTGAGCGCGTTCATCTGCTCGGGGGTGGCCATGCCCGGCATGTCGTGGTGGTCGGCGTGGTGGTCGGGCCGGGGAAGGTGCTCCCGGTCGAGCCACGACGTCATGACGCGGATCTCCGGCTCCTGCACGTCATGGATGCGGGCCGCGAGCGCCTTCAGCTTGGCGGAGGAGGCCCGCGTGGGCGCCAGGGCCGCCATGTCCAGCGCCTGCCGGTGGTGGACGATCATGTCCTGGACATACCGCACGTCGGCCGCGTTGATCGTGGGGGAGGGGACCGCGGTGGCGGCCTCGGCGGGGCCCAGGGTCCTCGCATCCTCGCCGGGTCGGCCGGGCGCGATCACGGGGGCGGTCGAGACGGGGGCACTTCCGCGTACGTCCTCCGCGCAGGCGCTCAGGAAGAACGCGGCACCGGCCATGAGGACGAGCCCCAGCCGCGCCCCGCCCTGCCATGCGATTCGCACCCTGCCTCCCTGTCACGGAGCGTATGGAGATCACGACGCTAACCCGGCATGAGCAATAGGTCAAAGGGCTACATGTGCCAGTTTTCTTGACAGACTGACAACTGGCGGGACATCCCTGTCAAAGGTGACGATCTGATCATTTATCTCCCTCTTATATGGAGGACAGCGAGTTGTTCACCTTACGCCGCAGCGGTCGTGCGCTGGCCGTGGCAGGAGCGGCGGTCGTCCTGGCCCTGTCCGCAGGTCCCGCGCAGGCCGCCGACGTGCTGGCCCCGGACGAGATCGCGATGAGCGCGAACGTCACGCACGTCGCGAACGTGCCGACCCCGGCCGCCCTGACGGGCACCATCAACACCGACATGGCCTTCCAGGGCGACTACGCCTACGTCGGCAACTACGGCGGGTTCACGATCTTCGACATCGGGAACCCGAAGCAGCCGGCAGTGGTGAGCTCGGTGGTCTGCCCCGGCTCCCAGATGGACATGTCCGTGTACGGCGACCTGCTGTTCGGGTCCGTCGACTCCTCCCGCAACAACGACTCGTGCGCCAGCACGGCCCAGCCGGCATCGGTCAAGGAGTCGTGGGAGGGCGTCCGCATCTTCGACGTCAGCGATAAGTCGAACCCGAAGTACATCAAGTCGGTCGAGACGAACTGCGGGTCCCACACCCACACCCTCGTGCCGGACAAGACGGGCGAGAACGTCTACATCTACGTCTCCTCCTACAGCCCGTCGGCGGCCTTCCCCGACTGTCAGCCGCCCCACGACCTGATCTCCATCATCAAGGTCCCGCTGAAGAACCCCACCGCCGCGTCCGTCGTGGCGGCGCCCGTGCTGTTCCCTGACGGCGGCAACCCGGGTGACAAGCAGCCCTACCCCTACGGCACGTCCGCGACGACCGGCTGCCACGACATCACCGCCTACCCCGAGAAGGGCCTGGCCGCGGGCGCCTGCATGGGCGACGGCATCCTGATGGACATCCGCGACCCCGAGCACCCGAAGGTTCTCGACGTCGTCCGCGACGACGAGAACTTCGCCTTCTGGCACTCGGCGACGTTCAACAACGACGGCACCAAGGTGGTCTTCACCGACGAACTCGGCGGCGGCGGCGCGGCGACCTGCAACGAGGCGATCGGCCCGAACCGCGGCGCCGACGCCATCTACGACATCGCTCCGGGCAACAAGCTCACCTTCAAGAGCTACTTCAAGATCGGCCGCTACCAGGCCGACACCGAGAACTGCGTGGCGCACAACGGCTCGCTGATCCCGGTCAAGGGCCGCGACATCATGGTGCAGGCGTGGTACCAGGGCGGCGTCTCGATCTGGGACTTCACCGACTCGGCGCACCCGCAGGAGATCGGCTACTTCGAGCGCGGCCCGTGGTCGCAGCCGCTGAGCGGCGGCTTCTGGTCGGCCTACTACTACAACGGCTACATCTACGGCAGCGACTTCAACAAGGGACTCGACGTCCTGAGGATCAACGACCCGCGTACGAACCAGGCCAACAGCGTGAAGACGGACATCCTCAACGTGCAGAGCCAGGGCTCGTACCGCGAGCACGGCGGGGGTGTGCCCGGCGGCCACTGAAAGCCTGAGTGACCCGTCCGGCGAGTGATACAAGGAGGCGGGCATCGCCGGTGCGGCCTCTCCCTCAACGCACCGGCGATACCCGCCTCAACCCCACTGCAGGTATGCCCCATGACCTGCAATGACCACAGGTGCCCCGCAAATCGGGGTCTACACCTAAACGGGAGGAACAAATCCTCCCGATGTCGTCGGAGCCTCTCCGTGCGGCGGTCCCGCCTCCCTCGGCGGGGCCGGCGCCGGCACTCCGTACCCCTGCCCCCCGTGTCCCTGCATGCCATATCCCTGCGGGCCCTGCCTTTGCGGGCCGTACCCCTGCGGGCCGTACGGCGGGGGCGTGGAACGCACCCGGGCCAGCCGCAGCTCCTCACGGCGCCTGCGCTCGGCCAGCACGGCGGCCAGGTAGGCGTACGGCGGAACGCCGGGCGGTGGCGGCGGCGCCACCTGCGCGCTGACCTGTCCGGCCACACGCAGCCCCATCTCGTCCCGCGTCCGCGGGCTGAGCTGGCTCCACCGGGACAGATACTGCCGGGCGGTGTTGGCCAGGTCGTCCGACAGCCCGGACAGCTCGAGCGTCGCGGCCCACGACGCGAGCGCCGGAGGCATCTCCGGCGGCGGGGCCTGGTGCGGCGAACGCTCCCCGATGACGGTCGTCCCCGCGAACACGTCCCCGAGGCGCTTGCCACGCTGGTTGAGGAGCGAGGTGATGAGCGCGGGGGCGCCGAGGAACGTCCAGAACTCCAGGAACCCGGCGAGCCCGCGGAACAGCGCCTGCCGGAAGCGTTCGGGCCCGCCGTCGTCGCTCACCACGCGCAGGCCGAGGGCGAGCTTGCCCAGCGAGCGGCCCCTGGTGATCGTTTCGAACGCGACCGGGTAGCCCACCGTGACCAGCACGACGAACAGGATGAGCAGGCCGGTGGCCAGCGACTCGTCGGTCACCAGGGACGCCTGCGCGACCAGCACGACGGCCAGGATGATCACGGCCCACTGGACGGCCCAGTCGATGAGGAAGGCCAGGGCGCGGCTGGGGAGCTGGGCGACGCGAACCTCTACGACGACCGCCTCGCCGGTCACGACTTCGGACACACTGCGCACCCTACTGTGCCGCCGCCGATAGGGTCCGATTCGTGGACATCGATGCGTTCGTCGCCGCGAGCAAGCCGTCCTGGGACCGGTTGGACGACCTCGTGCGGCGGCAGCGCAGGCTGCGCGGCGAGGAGGTCGACGAGCTGGTCGAGCTCTACCAGCGGGCGGCGACCCATCTGTCCATCGTGCGGTCGGGGTCGTCCGACGCCCTTCTCGTCGGACGCCTGTCGTCGCTGGTGGCGAGGGCGCGCTCGGCCGTCACGGGCGCCCACAGCCCCGCCTGGCGGGAGGTCGCCCGGTTCTTCACGGTGTCGTTTCCCGTGGTGGCCTACCGGGCGCGCCGATGGTGGATCGGCGTCACGGTGGCCTCGCTCGCGGTCGCGTACGTCGTGGGCGTGTGGGTGGCGCGCGATCCCGCCGTGCAGAGCCTCATCGGCACACCCGAGGAGATCCGCCAGATCGTCGAGCACGATTTCGCCGACTACTACTCGGAGAACCCGGCGGCGTCGTTCGCCGGCCACGTGTGGCTCAACAACGCCTGGCTGTCCATGCAGGTCGTGGTCTCGGCGATCCTGCTCGGCCTGCCCATCCCCTGGATCCTGTTCCAGAACGCGGCCAACGTGGGGCTCATGGGCGGCCTGATGCACTCGCACGGCAAGGCGGACGTGTTCTGGGGCCTGATCCTGCCGCACGGCATGCTGGAGCTGACCGCGGTCTTCCTGGCGGCGGCCGCCGGCCTGCGGCTGGGCTGGACCGTCGTCGACCCCGGCCCGAGGCGGCGCGCGGAGGCGCTGGCCGAGCAGGGCAGGGCCGTGATGAGCGTCGCGCTCGGCCTGGTCGTGGTGCTGCTCGTCTCCGGGCTCATCGAGGCGGGGGTCACCCCGTCGGGCCTGCCGACCTGGGCGCGCATCTCGATCGGGGCGCTCGCGGAGGTCCTCTTCCTCGCCTACGTGATCGTCTTCGGCCGCCGGGCGGAACGCGCGAACGAGACGGGGGACATCGAGCAGGCCCCCGACCTCGCCCCGACAGCCTGATCAGAGCCGGCCGGCGGCCTTCAGAGCGAGGTACGCGTCCGCGAGCGCCGGGGCGACGTCCTCGGGCAGGGCGTCCACGACCTCCACGCCGTGGCGGCGCAGCACCGCGGTGATCTCACGCCGCTCGCCGCGCAGCCGCTCGGCCGCCGCGGCGTCGTAGACGGCCTCGGCGGTGCCGCGCCCGGCCGCCATGCCGGCCACGCGCGGATCGGCGACCGAGGCCACCACGACCATGTGCCGGGACGACAGGCCGGGCAGCACGGGCAGCAGGCCCTCCTCCATGGCCGTGGCGTTCAGGTCGGTCAGCAGCACCACCAGGCAGCGCCGCCTGGCCCTGGACAGCACGGCCGCCACCATCCCCGCGGCGTCGGCCTCGACCAGCTCCGCCTCGATCGGCGCCATCGCGTCCACCAGCGACGACAGCAGTTCCGTGCGCGACGCGCCGGACACCTGGGCGCGTACGGTCCGGTCGTAGGCGAGGAAGTCGACGCGGTCGCCGGCCCGCGCGGCGAGCGCGGCCAGCAGCAGCGCGGCGTCCATCGACCAGTCCAGACGCGGCCAGCCGGAGGTCCGGTCACCCCCGACCGGTGCCACAGAGACCGGGGCCACGCCGACCCGGCCCGCCGAGGTGCGGCCCGTGTCGAGCACGATCAGCACGCGGCGGTCGCGCTCGGGCCGCCAGGTGCGCACGACGACGTCGCTGCGCCGGGCGCTCGCCCGCCAGTCGATCGAGCGGACGTCGTCGCCCACCACGTACTCGCGCAGCGAGTCGAACTCCGTGCCCTGGCCGCGCACCAGCGCCGGATGGCGTCCGTCGAGCTCGCGCAGGCGGGCCAGCCGCGCCGGCAGATGCCTGCGGCTGAGGAACGGCGGCAGCACCCTGACGGTCCACGGCACGTGGAAGGTCCGCTGCCGCGCCGCCAGGCCCAACGGCCCGACCGAGCGGACCGTCACGGCGACGGCCTCCCGGTCGCCCCTGCGGGTGGGCGTCAGCGTCGTGACCAGGCGCCGCCGCTCGCGGGACGGCACGTCGAGCGTCACCCGCCGCGGTGCGGCCCCGGCCGAGGGCTGCCACGCGTCGCGCAGCACGCCCCGGACCCGCCGCGGGCCCGGGTTGTCCACGACGAGGCCGATCGCCGCCGACTGCCCGAGCCGCACCCGCCGTTCGCCGTCGCGCTGGAACCGCAGCCCGCGTACGGCGCCCGCGAGCAGCAGGTCGGCCGTCACGAGCACGATGAGCACGAGCGCGGCGGCCGGCACGACCAGGCCGGGCTCGGGGGCGAGGAGCACGACGATCGCGGCGAGGGCGGCGAGCAGCCCCGCGCGTCCGGTCAGCGCCACGCGGCCCTCACCGGGGAACGGGGACGGCGGACAGGATGCCCTCCAGGATGCCGTCGGGAGTCGCGCCCTCCAGCTCGGCCTCCGGGCGCAGCCCCACGCGGTGGCGCAGGGCGGGCCGCGCCAGGGCCTTCACGTCGTCCGGCGTCACGTACGACCGGCCCGACAGCCACGCCCACGCCCGCGCGGCGGCGAGCAGCGCGGTGGCCCCGCGGGGCGAGACGCCGAGCTGGAGCGAGGGCGACTGCCGGGTGGCCCGGGCGACGTCCACGATGTAGCCGAGCACCTCGGCACTCGCGCGGACCTGCGCGACCGCCCGGCGTCCCGCCGCGAGGTCGGCCGCGGAGGCCACGGGCTTGATCTCCGTCAGGTCGCGCGGGTCGAAGCCGAGCGCGTGCCGTTCGAGGACGGCGATCTCCTGCTCGCGCGGCGGCAGCGGCACGGTCAGCTTGAGCTGGAACCGGTCGAGCTGCGCCTCGGGGAGCTGGTAGGTGCCCTCGTATTCGACGGGGTTCTGGGTCGCCACGACGATGAAGGGGTCCGGCAGCGCGCGGGCCGCCCCCTCGACGCTGACCTGCCGTTCCTCCATGGCCTCGAGCAGGGCGGCCTGGGTCTTCGGCGGCGTGCGGTTGATCTCGTCGGCGAGCAGCAGGTTGGTGAAGACCGGCCCCTCGCGGAACTCGAACTCCGCCGTCCTGGCGTCGTAGACCAGCGACCCCGTGACGTCGCCCGGCATCAGGTCGGGGGTGAACTGCACCCGCTTGAAGTCCAGCGCGAGCGTGGCCGACAGCGTGCGTACGAGCAGGGTCTTGGCCACGCCGGGCACGCCTTCGAGCAGCACGTGACCCCGGCACAGCAGCGCGATGACCAGGCCGGTGACGACCGGGTCCTGGCCCACGACCGCCTTGGCCACCTCCGCCCGCAGCGCCGCGAGCGCCTCGCGGGCGGCGTCCGCGTCCGATTCAGGTGTGGTCACGAGTCTCGTACCTGCCTTTCAAGTGTGTCCAGGTGGGCGGCGAGGGCCACCAGCGCGGTGTCGTCCCCGGGCGGCGGGCCGCACAGCAGCGCCAGCACCGGCTCCGGGTCGCGGCCGGTGCGCGCGGCCGCGGCGACGGCGATCTCGTCCGCGGTCGCGGTGCGGGGAAGTCCGAGGCGGGGGGCGAGCCGGTCGGCCGCGGCGGCCCGCAGGGCGAGGGCCGCCCGGTCCCTGGCCCGGCGGGACCGGTAGAGGCGTCCGCGCCCCTCCACGGTCTCCGCGGCCCGCACGACCACGGGCAGGCGCTCGACCACGACGGGCCCGAGCCTGCGTCCCCGCCACAGGGCGGTCAGGGCCACCGCGACGACGAGCTGGACGACCGCCCACTTCACGCCGCCGGGGATGAGGTCGCCGAGCGAGCGGGCCTGCCCGTCCGTCCCTTCGCCGGTGCCGCCTGCCTCGTCGGGGTCGTCGGGCTCGGCGAGCCAGACGAGTTTCGGCCGCGCCCCGGCGAGGTTCAGCGCGAGCGCCGCGTTGCCGTCCTCCGCGAGGCGCAGGTTGGTCATGAACGACGCGTCGCCCAGCACGGTCACCGTGTGCCCGTCGGCGGTGTAGCGGACCAGGGTGTTCCCGTCGCCGGCCGGGTAGCAGCCCGTGGCTCCCGGCGGCCCGGCCAAGGACGTGCCGCCGGTGTAGGCGTCGCCTGCCAGCGCCGCCTCCCGCAGCGTGCACTGCGGGGCCCGGGACCGCGTGCGCACGGGGCCCTGCCTGCGTACGCCGGAGGCGAGCACGTCGAGGTCCGGCACGGAGCCCGCCACGAGCCGGTCTCCGGGGGCCTCGGCGATGCGGCGGGCGGCGTCGCGGTTCAGGAAGCTCGCCTCGGTGACCAGCAGCAGGGTCTGCGGCCCGGCGGCGGCCACCGCCGCGCCGGGGGTCTCCACCCGGACCACCTCCACCCCGTGCGCCTCCAGCAGCCGGGCGAGTGCGGCGCTGCCGTTCAGCGAGGTGTCGGCGGGATCGAGGGCGCGGCCGCCGGACTGCCCGCCCGTCAGCAGCAGGGGCAGCACCGCCGTGACCAGCACGAGCACCACCGGCAACGTGACCCAGGCCGTCCGCCGCGCGCGCCCCGACGTCCTGGCGGTCATGCGGCCACGCCCGTGCGGGCCGACCGCAGGCGCTCGTCCAGGGCGGTGAGCGACAGGTAGCCCTCCCTGGTGCCGCCCGCCCCGCCGTAGGTCACGTCGTCGAACAGGCGTGCCGCCGCGCGCAGGTCCGTCGCGTGGGGCGGCAGCGCCTGCCCGGCGATCTCGGCCAGTTCCACGGCGGTGCGCCCCGGCATCGGGGTGACGATCGCGCGTTCCTCCAGCTCGCGGGCGATCGCGCGGAGCCGCTCCTGGATGGCCCCGGCCCAGCCGCCCTCGGCCGCCAGGCGTTCGGCCTCGGCGCGATGCTCGGCGGCCGTCCGCTCACGCTGCCCGAACACCGCACCGCTCTCCGTACGCCGGCCGCCGGAGAAGCGGCGCAGGGCCCACAGGAGCAGCACGGCCAGGACGGCGAGGACGACGGCGATCACGACGAGCGACCTCACGCCGCCTCCGCCCGTCCCCCCGCCGCTCATGAGGTCGCCGAGGAACTGGGAGATCTCCCGCTGTAACCGGTCGAACAGCGGCTCGTGCTGGTAGCCCGCCCTGGACAGCTCGCGCGCGGCCTCCCGGGCGGCCTGGTCGCGGCCGACGTCGACCGGCGAGGCGAGCAGCGCCGCCGCCCGCACGGTCGTCACGCCTGCGGGCCGTAGGGCCCGTACGGCCCGTACGGCGGAGCCCCGTGGTACGGCCCGGAGCCCGGCCCCGTCCCGGCGGCGTAGCTCGGGTGCCACAGGTCGTCGACCCCGGCGTGGACCCAGCCCTGCGACTGGTTCTGCGCCGCCGCCGTCTGCAGCACGAGGTCGAACGCCTCGGCCCGCATCCGCCGGTCGGCGTACAGCAGCCCGGCCACACCCGCCTGGAAGGGATAAGAGATCATGGAGGCGACGACCTGGCCGATCGCCAGGAGGAGCGCCGCGAGCGTTGTCGCGGCGACGGTGCCGCCGCTCAGCATCCCGATCAGCGAGCCGCCGAACGTGAACGGGATCGCCAGCACGCTGCTGATGATGGCCGCGAGTATGGCGGTGAGCAGCAGGATGCCGAGCACCCGCCAGCTGTCGCCCTTCACCAGCCGCCACGACCTGCTCATGGCGTCGGTGACCCCGCGGCCCTCCAGCACGATGGCGGGGGCCGACAGCGACAGGCGCGTGTAGAAGAACAGTAGATAAGGGACGTAGGCCAGGAAGAACAGCAGGACGACGAGGACAGCGACCCCCGCGCCGGAGCTCCCCGTGCCGTCGAACGCGTTGGCCGCCGCGAGGCTCACGAGCACCGCGACGAGCGCCAGCAGCGGCAGCAGGAGGATGAGCGCCTGCAGCAGCACCAGCCCGAACAGCGCGGGCACCCGCGAGCGCGCCAGCCGCCACGCCTCGCCCACCGTGATGCGCCCGCCGAACACCGCGCGGCCGAGCACCCGGGTGAGGACGCCGGTGAGGACGGTGGTGCCGACGAACGTCATGACGTAGCTGATGATGGCGCCGATGTACTGCGCGGCCACCCCGGCGATCGGCGCGTTCGCCGCGTCGGCGGCGTACGGGTCGGCGAGGAGGTCGCCGATCGAGCCGAAGGAGATGGCCTGCCCGATCGCGGCCGGGATCCCGGTCACCGCCGCCACGATCGCCGACAGGCCGAGCGTGGCCTTGGGGTTCGATCGGATCAGCTTGATCGTGCCGTCGAGGATGTCGCCGAGCGTCAACGGGCGCAGCGGGATGATGCCCGGCCGCGGCGCGTCCGGCGCCCGGTACCCGTGCCCGTACGGCCCGCCGGCCGGCGCCGCATAGGGAGCGGACGGATGGGGAGCGGACGGATACGGCGCTGACGGATACGACGCTGACGGGGGCGGGGCGGAGGGGGGCGGAGCGGACGGGTTCGCGCCCTGCGGCGCGCCGGCGCCGGGAGAGGCCCAGGAGGACCCGGCTGCCCCGGCGGCCCCGCCGTACGGGGGAGGTTGCTCGGCCGCCCAGCCGGAGGGCATGTCGGGGGTGGAGCCGGGGCCGTCTGTCATGTCCCAATCCTGGCATGATGTACGCGCGCGCCGCGCGGTCGTACAGGAGGGCTCTGGGGGGATGGCCGAAACAGGGGGTGCGGGCGCACACTTGGAACGTGACCGCACCAGGGGATTCCCGCCGGTGTGACCGCATCTGGTCAGATAATCGCGCGCTACGTCTGCTGCGCCTAAACTCCATCCTCTGTCGTGGTCGTGTAACACCAAAGCGGTGGCCACGGTAGCCTGCGGGGGAAACTGTGACAAACGCCCAAATCTCCCATACGCGTACGAATGAGGGGCCATGAAAGGACGCGTGCTGGTCGTCGACGACGACGCCGCTCTCGCCGAGATGCTCGGCATCGTCTTGCGCGGGGAGGGCTTTGAGCCGTCGTTCGTGTCCGATGGCGACAAGGCGCTCGACGCCTTCAGGGACACCCGGCCGGACCTCGTCCTGCTCGACCTGATGCTCCCCGGAGCCGACGGAATCGACGTCTGCCGCCGCATCCGCGCCGAGTCCGGTGTCCCGATCGTGATGCTCACGGCCAAGAGCGACACCATCGACGTGGTGCTCGGCCTGGAGTCCGGTGCGGACGACTACATCGTCAAGCCGTTCAAGCCCAAGGAGCTCGTCGCCCGCGTGCGCGCCCGCCTGCGCCGCACCGACGAGCCCACGCCCGAGATCCTGCAGATCGGCGACATCACCATCGACGTGGCCGGCCACTCGGTCAAGCGCGGCGAGGAGACCATCAACCTCACGCCGCTGGAGTTCGACCTGCTGGTCGCGCTGGCCCGCAAGCCCCGCCAGGTCTTCACCCGCGAGGTGCTGCTCGAGCAGGTCTGGGGCTACCGGCACGCCGCCGACACCCGCCTGGTGAACGTGCACGTCCAGCGCCTGCGCGCGAAGATCGAGAAGGACCCCGAGCACCCGGAGATCGTCGTCACGGTCCGGGGTGTGGGTTACAAGGCCGGCCCGGCCTAGGCCGCCCGTCATCCGTCATGCCGGTCTCCGCGAGGAAACCCCGTCGCCGGACCCCGGGCCAGATCGCCCGCGGGGTCCGTAGACGCGCGCGCCGCCTCGCGGGCCGGCTGCGGCACGCCTGGCGCCGCTCGCTGCAGCTCCGCGTCGTCACCAGCACGCTGGTGCTGTCGATGGCCGTCGTGATCGTCCTCGGCGTCTTCCTGATGCAGTCGATCGTCGCGTCGGTGCTGACCAGCAGCGAGGTGTCCGCGGTCGAGGAGTCGCGGGCGAACATCGCGACCGCGAGCGGTTACCTCACCCAGCCCGCGGACTCGACCGACCTCACGCAGGACGCCACCGCCCAGGGGCAGACGATGAACCCCGTCGACGCGGCGGCCAAGGCCCTGGCCGACCGCTCCGGCGGCCGCTACGACGTCGTCGTCTTCAACGACAGCTCGGTCGGCGAGGGCCGGGCGTCCGGTCAGGTCGACTGGTCGAGCATCCCGTCCTCCATGCGGGTGAAGGTCCAAAGCGGCGAGGAGCAGAAGCTCTACGCCCAGACCGTGAAGATCCGGTACATCGGCGCGAAGCAGCCGGAGAGCGCCTGGGTGGTGGGCGGCCGGGTGAACGGCGCCTACGAGATCTACCACGTCTTCCCGCTCGGCGACGAGGAGAAGACGCTGGTCACGGTCCAGCAGATGGTCTTCGGCGCGGGAGCGGCGCTCGTGCTGCTGCTGGCCGGCGTCGCCTCGCTGGTCACGCGGCAGGTGGTCACACCTGTACGGCTCGCGCGCCAGGCGGCGGAACGGCTCGCCGCCGGCCGGCTCGAGGAGCGGCTCAAGGTGCGCGGGGAGGACGACCTCGCCCGGCTGGCGACCTCGTTCAACGAGATGGCGTCCAACCTCGCCCTGAAGATCCACCAGCTGGAGGAGCTCTCCCAGGTGCAGCGGCAGTTCGTCTCCGACGTCTCGCACGAGCTGCGCACGCCGCTGACGACCGTCCGCATGGCCGCCGACCTGCTGTACGAGGGCCGCGAGGACTTCGACCCCGCCTCCGCGCGGGCCGCCGAGCTCATGCAGAACCAGCTCGAACGCTTCGAGTCGATGCTCGCCGACCTGCTGGAGATCAGCCGGTACGACGCGGGGGCGGCCACCCTCGATTTGGAGCCCGTCGACATGCGCGACGTGGTCCTGCGCGCGGTGGGCGACTCCGAGACGCTCGCCGAGCGGCAGGCCACCCGGTTCGAGCTGCGCCTGCCCAACGAGCCGTGCACGGCCGAGGTGGACAGCCGCAGGGTCGAGCGCATCCTGCGCAACCTGCTCTTCAACGCCATCGAGCACGGCGAGGGCAAGGACATCGTGGTCACGCTCGGCGCCGACCGCGACGCCGTCGCCGTGGCCGTACGCGATCACGGCGTCGGCCTGAAGCCGGGCGAGGAGACGATGGTGTTCGACCGCTTCTGGCGGGCCGACCCCTCCCGCGCCCGGACGATCGGCGGCACCGGGCTCGGCCTGGCGATCTCGCGGGAGGACGCCATGCTGCACGGCGGCTGGCTCCAGGCGTGGGGCGCGCCGGGGGAGGGCAGCCAGTTCCGCCTGTCGCTGCCGCGCGTCGCGGGAGCCCCGCTGCGCGGGTCGCCGCTCCCGCTCGTGCCGCCGGAGGTCGAGATGCGGCGCACGTGGCGCGGCCACGCCACGCCGGTCCTGACCCCGGCCGTCGGCGCCGTCCAGGACGCGGCGCCGCGGGCGCGGGAGAACGCCGAGGCGGGGGCCTTCGATGCGGAGTGAGCGGCGCGGCGCCCGCCGTCTCACCGCGGCCGCGGGCGCGGCGTTCGTGCTGGTCTGCGGCGGGGCCGGGTGCGCCACCGTGCCCACGAGCGGCAGCCCCCGCGCCGCCCAGGAGGACCACGGCAAGGACACGCTCAGCCAGCCGTACGTGCGGCTCATCGCGACCCCGCCCAAGAAGGGCGCCCCGCCCGAGGACATCGTGAAGGGCTTCCAGGCCGCCATGGCGGCCTTCGACGACCGCGAGCTGAGCGTCGCCCGTCAGTACCTGACCCAGGGCGCGGCCAAGCGCTGGAACCCGTGGCGGCAGACTCGGATCTACGAGGGCAAGATCGAGTCGGACCACACGCAGAACCTCCAGGAGGCCACGCGGACGACGGTGACGCTGAAGGGCACCGCGGTCGCCACGATCGACCCCGAGGGCAGGTCCACGCCTGCCGCCGGCACCATCGGCGAGCCGTTCACGCTGGTCAAGCAGAACGGCGAGTGGCGGATCGACGTGCTCTCCGACGGCCGCCTGCTGTCGTACGACGATCTGCAACGCGCCTACCGGAGAGTGGACCTGTACTACCCGCCGGCCACCCGGGAGATCGGCCTCGTGGCCGACCGGGTGTGGGTGCCGATCGAACCCAGCAGGGGCGTGCCCGAGACGCTGGTCCGCCGCCTGCTCGCGGGGCCGACCTCGTCCATCAGGAACGCGGTGAGCAGCGCGTTCCCACCGGGCGCCGACCTGAACCGGATCACCGTCGAGGGCGACACGGTCGTGCTCGACTTCTCCTCCGCGCTGGAGTCGGTGCCCTCCGAGCGTCTCGACGCGCTGAAGGCCCAGCTCGTGTGGACGCTCGGCGAGCTGGTCACCGGCCGGACCGTCGAGATCCGCGTGAACGGCGAGTCCGGTATGCGGTTCCGGCCCGCCGACTACGCCCGCTACGACCCGAACGTGCTGACCGGCTCCCTGCAGGCCTACTACATGCAGGGCGGCAGACTGCTGCAGTTCAAGGAGAAGGGCGACGGCACCCCGGTGCCGGGCGCGGCCGGCGAGCAGGCCGGGAAGTTCTCCCAGCCGGCCGTCTCCAACACCAACGACTTCCCGCCCCTCGTGGCCGCCCTGGTCAACGGCGACGGCGTCTACGTCGCCACGATGACCCCCGGCAGCCAGTGGCAGCGGTGGATCGCGGGCGGCGACATGACCCCGCCCTCCTGGGACCGCTACGGGGCCGTCTGGTCGGCCGAGAGGGTGAACCCGCACGAGAGCCGGGTCTGGACGGCCGAGAACGGCCGGGCCCGCCGTGTGGACATCGACGACGAGCTGTCGTACGGGAGGATCCTCGAGCTGCGGGTCTCCCGCGACGGGGCCCGGATCGCCGCGATCGTCGACGACGGTCTCGGCACCTCGGTGAAGATCGGCACGATCGTCCGCAACGGCCAGCAGACGCGGATCGAGTCCGTACGGACGCTCATCGAGCCGCGCGACGCGCGCAAGATCAAGGACATCGCCTGGCAGGACGCCGCCGATCTGCTCGTGCTGTCCGAAGGCAGCAGCGGCCAGGAGCTCGCCACCTGGTCGGTGATGGAGGGCGTCGTCCCCAACGACGGCCCCATCAAGCTCGACTCGAAGATCAAGTCGATCGCTGCCGTCCCCGACCACGTCCTCGCGGCGGCCGACGAGGGCCAGGTGCTCACCTACAGCGTGGACAAGCACGCCTGGACCCCGCGGGCCGACAACGGCTCCACCGACCCCGTCTATCCCCTCGGCTGAGCCGGCCGGAACGACCGCGGCGACCGGCGACGGTGAACTGTCGGTGGCGGGCGGCATGCTGAGGGCGTGCCGCCCGCCCTGCTGGATCTGATCCTCCCGCCCCGCTGCGCCGGATGCGGCGCGCCGGGCGCCCTGGCCTGCCCGTCCTGCAGGGCCGAGTTGCTGCGGGAGCCGGCTCCCCGGCCGCCGGATCCACCGCCTCCGGGCCTGCCGGTCTGCTGGTCGGCCACCGCCTACGACGGCGCGGCCCGCCGGATGATCCTCGCTTATAAGGAACGCGGCCGTACGGCCCTGGTGCCGGTCCTGGCGGCCTCCGTGAGCGCCTGTGTGGCCGCGTGGGCGGCGGGCGGGGCAGGAGCGCGCCGCGAGGTGTGGCTGGTGCCGGTTCCGAGCGCCAGGGCCGCCTCCCGCCGCCGGGGGCACGACCCCGTCCGCGCCGTCGCCGCGGCGGCGGCCCGCGAGCTGTGCCGGCGAGGCCTGCCCGCCGCTCTCGCGCCCCTGCTGCGGCAAGGCCGGCGGGTGGCCGACCAGGCGGGGCTGGGATCGGCGGAGCGGGCCGCCAACCTGTCCGGGGCGTTCGAGGTCGTGCCGGGCTCTGCGGCGCGGCCACGGACCTGCGGCAGCGGTCCGGGGGCCGTCGCCATGGTCCTGGTGGACGACGTCGTCACGACGGGGACGACGCTGGCGGAGGCGGCCAGGGCGCTGCGCGCCGCGGGCGCCGAGCCGTCCGCGGCGGTGACCGTCGCCGCGACACGCCGGAGACGCCGGATTGGTGATTATTACGGTCAGTAAAGAATCGGGTAAGCGCAGGGCTTGCCGTCGGAGCGTGACCATCGGTCGAATTCGCGGCGACTTCCCTGCTCGAAGCAGGTGTGGACGCCGCGGTTGCGGGGATTCCCAGAATATGACCACGAATTTTCCGACGGCGAGACGGCAACCGGGATCACGCAAAGTGATCGTTTAGCCGATCTCCTGGCTGACATCCGAGGCGGTAGCGACTAGCGTTCAGACATGGCACCCGTTCGGGTCCGTGGTTGCGCCGGGCCGACTCCCTCGCGGGGTCCGGCCTGGTTAGCCGATGCCAGCCGCAGGCGAAACGGCCCACGTAAGGCGACTCTTGGTCGACTGATCACGGTGCGGCTTAGAGGTAAGTCCTGCCCTCCCGGGGGTCCAGATGTCCCCCGTAAGAGGAGAAGGGCAGTAGTGGCGAGTGAGCTGCGAACCCCTCAGCAGGCGGATGTGGGGACGAAGACCAGGTCGGCCGGACGGGTGTCCAGGAGCGCGTGCACCACCGTCGATGTGCGAAGGGGGGCTTTGCGTGGAAATCATCGTCAAGGGACGGCACACCACTGTGGGTGACCGGTTCCGCGATCAAGTGACGTCCAAGCTGGCCAGGATCCAGAAGCTCAACAACAAGCTCATCCAGATCGACGTAGAGGTCTCAAAGGAACCTAACCACCGGCAAAGCGGGCAACGTGAACGGGTGGAGCTGACCATCCACTCGCGGGGCCCCGCCATCCGCGCGGAGGCCTGCGCGGACGACCGGTTCTCCGCACTGGACATCGCCATCGGCAAGCTGGAGGAGCGGCTGAGGCGGCTCGCCGATCGCCGCAAGATCCATCACGGGAAGAACTGCCCTCCCTCGATGGCAGAGCTCACCGCGGTGACGGAGAACGCGCAGGGGGTGGTCACGACCGTCCGGGAGGAGCCGGAGCCGGTCGCCGAGATCCCGGCGGAGGCCGGCGGAGGGCGGACCGAGAGTTCCGAGCCCATCGTGCCGATCGAGATGGACGGCGAAGGACCGCTGATCGTACGCGAGAAGTTCCACAAGGCCGACCCCATGACGATCGACCAGGCGCTCCTGGAAATGGAGCTCGTGGGTCACGACTTCTACCTCTTCCGTGACAAGGAAGGGGGCCAGCCGAGCGTCGTCTACCGGCGCCGCGGCTACGACTACGGAGTCCTCAGGCTCGTGGAGAGCTAGCTCTCCCGGCGCCCCGGTCCGGACGCTCCGGGCCGGGGCGCCGCACGATCCGGTGGGAATCGGGAGGAGAGGGGCAGACCGGCGCGACGAAGATCCCTAACCACCCTGGAACCCGTGTAATGATGGCGATCCAGCGTCCTTGGCCCCCGCAAGGAGGTTCCGTGACCCGACCCGACGAGGCGGCTCGAGCAGCCGGTCGAAGCGAGCCGATCCGTGTGCTGATCGTCGACGATCACGCGCTGATCCGCCGCAGCCTGGAGCTCGCCCTGGCGGCGGAGGCGGACATCGAGGTGGTAGGCGAGGCGAGCGACGGCAAGGAGGCCGTCGAGCTCGCGGACCGGCTGATGCCGGACGTGGTCCTGATGGACGTCCGCATGCCGAAGCTGGACGGCATCGGGGCGACTCGGAAGATCAAGGAGTCGGTGCCGAGCACCCGGATCATCATGCTCACCGTCAGCGACGAGGAGGAGGACCTCTTCGAGGCGATCAAGGCGGGTGCGACCGGTTACCTGCTCAAGGACGTCCAGATCGACGAGGTGCCCGACGCCGTGCGCGGCGTCCACGAGGGCCAGTCGCTCATCAACCCCGCCATGGCGGCCAAGCTGATCAGCGAGTTCGCGAACATGAGCCGCAAGGAGGCCGAGCGGCCCCCCCAGCTTCCGGTCCCCCGCCTGACCGACCGGGAGATGGAGGTCCTGCGCCTCGTCGCGAAGGGCATGAACAACCGCGAGATCGCCAAGGACCTGTTCATCTCCGAGAACACGGTGAAGAACCACGTCCGCAACATCCTGGAGAAGCTCCAGCTCCACTCGCGCATGGAGGCCGTGGTCTACGCCGTGCGCGAGCGGCTGCTGGAGATCACCTAGGTTGACGAGCGAGGGCCGCGGGCCACCGCGGCGCGTAGCGGGGCCTCCAGGTCCGGTGCGCCGACCCGCTCCACCCGCACGTCGGTGCAGCCGACCCAGCTCGCGGCCTCCCACAGAGCGTCGGCCATCGCCTCCACGGCCCTGGCCCGGCCGCCGCCCGGCTCGAAACCGACCTGCCGGGCGACCAGCGTGGCGCCCTCGCGGGCCGGGTCGACCCGGCCGATGATCCGCCCGCCCGCGAGCACCGGCATCGCGAAGTAGCCGTGCACCCGCTTGTCCTTCGGGACGTACGCCTCCAGGCGGTGGTTGAGCCCGAACACGCGCTCGGCCCGCGCCCGCTCCCAGATGAGCGAGTCGAACGGCGACAAGGGTGTGGTGCGGTGCCGCCCGCGCGGCTCGCTCTCAAGCGCGGCGGGGTCGGCCCAGGCGTTCGGACCGTCCTGGTCCGCGCCGCGCCGCGCGGGCCAGCCCGACACGCGTACGGGCACGAGACCGGCGGCGCCGCTCAGCAGCGCCGCGTCGAGCATGGCGGCGTGCCTGCCCTTGACGCGGGTGAAGTCGACCAGGTCCGCCCTGGTGGCCACGCCGAGCGAACGCCCGGCGATCGCGGTCAGCCGGGTCACGCACTCGTCGTCGGACAGGTCCTGGGCGAGCAGGTCCGCCGGCACCGCGCGCTCGGCGAGCTCGTAGACGCGCCGCCAGCCGACGCGGCGGGTGCAGACGACCTCACCGATGTCGAGCAGGAACTCGATGGCGATCTTGGTGTCCGACCAGTCCCACCACGGGCCTCCGTTCTTGGCGCCGCCGATGTCGGCCGTGGTGAGCGGGCCGTCCGAGCGCACCTGCTCCAGGACCTTGTCGACCACGGGTGGCACCTCGTGCCAGCGGTAGCGCCGCTCCCGGTAGGCGCGGCGGCGGAAGGCGTACAGCGGCCACTGCTCGATGGGCAGGACGCAGGCGGCGTGGCACCAGTACTCGAAGGCGCGGGCGGGGTCGTCCCAATAGGCCCGCTCGACCACGGAACGGCCGACCGGCCCGAGACGCGCGTACGCGACGAGCTCGTGGGAGCGGGCGAGGACGGAGATGGTGTCGAGCTGCACGGCGCCGACGCGCCGCAGCATGGCCGGGACGCCGCCGCCGCGGGCGGTGGCGCCGAGGAAACCCTGGGCCCGGAGGATGATCCTGCGGGCCTCGTCGGCGGTCAGGTCGGTCACAGCCAGAGATGCTAGACGCCGTGACCGACAAAACGCTTACGGCGGTTCGTGCGTGGGGCCGGGAGGCCTCAGGAGCTGATGGAGCGGTGCTCGAACGGCGAGTGGTGCTCCTGCGCCGCCACCTGCCGGGGGGCGTCGACGATCACGTCCGAGAAGATGTCGAACGCCAGCGCGAGCAGCCCGCCGACCGCACAGATGCCCACGCCGATCCAGACGAAGAGCCAGCTCGGGCCGAGGGTCAGCGCCACACCCCCGATCGTGAAGCCGATGAGGATGATGCTGACGGCGAGCCAAGATTTGGCGCTTCCCGCGTGGCTGCCCTGGTGTCCGCTCTGTGCCATACCCCGTTTTCTACCTGATGGCGGAGGTGGTCGGAACATCGGGGGAACCTTGGGGGCGGTTTTCCCCTATGAGTTATGCGATTGTGCCGCGGCGCTCCGTCGATTGCAGGTGGGTGTGTCTGGTACTGGAACCGCCTACGATGGCTAGCGGGGAAGTATGTCTCGTCCTCACACCCCGGTGATCAACCGGGGTAGACCTGCGAGGAGCTTTACTAAAAGTGCCAGCCATTCTCGACAAGATCCTTCGCGCCGGCGAAGGCAAGACTCTGCGGAAGCTCAAGCGCATCGCCGAGCAGGTCAACTCCATCGAAGAGGACTTCAAGAGCCTGTCCGACGCCGAGCTCCGCGCGCTGACCGCCGAGTACAAGCAGCGTCACGCCGAGGGCGAGTCCCTCGACGACCTGCTCCCGGAGGCGTTCGCGACCGTCCGCGAGGCCGCCCGCAGGGTCCTCGGTCAGCGTCACTTCGACGTGCAGCTCATGGGTGGCGCCAACCTCCACATGGGCAACATCTCCGAGATGCGCACCGGTGAGGGCAAGACGCTCACCTGTACGCTTCCCGCCTACCTCAACGCCATCTCCGGCAAGGGCGTTCACGTCGTCACGGTCAACGACTACCTGGCCAAGCGCGACGCCGAGACCATGGGCCGCGTCCACCGGTTCCTCGGCCTGGAGGTCGGCGTCATCCTGGCCAACATGCCGCCGGAGGAGCGCCGCAAGCAGTACAACGCCGACATCACGTACGGCACGAACAACGAGTTCGGCTTCGACTACCTCCGCGACAACATGGCGTGGTCGATGGAGGAGTGCGTCCAGCGCGGCCACAACTTCGCCATCGTGGACGAGGTCGACTCGATCCTGATCGACGAGGCCAGGACGCCGCTCATCATCTCCGGCCCGGGCGAGCAGTCGGGCAAGTGGTACCAGGAGTTCGCCAAGATCGTGCCGAGGCTGCGGCGCGGCACCGAGGGCAAGGACGGCGAGGAGAGCACCGGCGACTACGTCGTCGACGAGAAGAAGCGCACCGTCGGCATCCTCGAGGCGGGTGTGGAGAAGGTCGAGGACTGGCTCGGCATCGACAACCTCTACAAGCCCGAGCACACCCACCTCGTACAGTTCCTCAACAACGCGCTCAAGGCCAAGGAACTGTTCAAGAAGGACAAGGACTACATCGTCGTCGACGGCGAGGTCCTGATCGTCGACGAGTTCACCGGACGCGTCCTGCACGGCCGTCGCTACAACGAGGGCATGCACCAGGCCATCGAGGCCAAGGAAGGCGTGAAGATCAAGGACGAGAACCAGACTCTCGCCACGATCACGCTGCAGAACTACTTCCGCCTCTACGAGAAGCTCGCCGGCATGACCGGTACGGCCGCCACCGAGGCCAACGAGTTCCACCAGACCTACAAGCTGGGCGTCGTCCCGATCCCGACGAACCGGCCGATGGTCCGCAAGGACCAGCCCGACGTGGTCTACAAGACCGAGGACGCCAAGTTCCAGGCGTGCGTCGAGGACATCAAGGAGCGCTACGAGAAGGGCCAGCCGGTCCTCGTCGGCACCACCAGCGTCGAGAAGTCCGAGAAGCTGTCGCGGATGCTCAAGCGGCAGGGCGTGCCGCACGAGGTGCTGAACGCGAAGAACCACGCGCGTGAGGCCGCGATCGTCGCCGAGGCGGGCCGCAAGGGCGCGGTCACCGTGGCGACCAACATGGCCGGTCGAGGCACCGACATCATGCTCGGCGGCAACCCCGAGTTCCGCGCCGACCTGGAGCTTCACCAGCGCGGCCTGTCGCCTTCCGAGACTCCGGAGGAGTACGAGAAGGCCTATCCCGAGGCGCTGGAGAAGGCCAAGGAGGCCGTCAAGGCCGAGCACGAGGAGGTCACCGAGCTCGGCGGCCTCTACGTGCTGGGCACCGAGCGGCACGAGTCGCGGCGCATCGACAACCAGCTCCGCGGCCGTTCCGGCCGTCAGGGCGACCCCGGCGAGTCGCGCTTCTACCTCTCGCTCGAGGACGACCTCATGCGGCTGTTCAACTCGGCCAGGGTCGAGATGATCATGACGCGGCTCAACATCCCGGACGACGTGCCGATCGAGTCGGGCATGGTCTCCAAGGCCATCGCCTCCGCGCAGCACCAGGTCGAGCAGCAGAACTTCGAGATCCGCAAGAACGTCCTGAAGTACGACGAGGTGATGAACCGCCAGCGCACGGTGATCTACGCCGAGCGGCGGCGGGTGCTGGAAGGCGCCGACCTGCACGAGCAGGTCCGCGGCTTCGTCACCGACGTCGTCGACGACTACGTCAAGGGCGCCACGGCCGAGGGCTTCGCCGAGGAGTGGGACCTCGAGAAGCTGTGGAAGGCGTTCGGCCAGCTCTACCCGATCTCCTTCACCGTCGACGAGCTCATCGAGCAGGTCGGCGGCGACCGGGAGGAGCTCACGGCGGACCTCATCGCCGAGAAGGTCAAGGAGGACGCGCTCGCGGCCTACGACCGCCGCGAGGAGCAGCTCGGCTCCGAGGCGATGCGCGAGCTGGAGCGCCGGGTCATCCTCTCGGTGCTCGACCGCAAGTGGCGCGAGCACCTCTACGAGATGGACTACCTCCAGGAGGGCATCGGCATGCGCGCCTATGCCCAGAAGGACCCGCTGATCGAGTACCAGCGCGAGGGCTACGAGATGTTCTCCGCGATGCTCGACGGCATCAAGGAGGAGTCGGCCGGCTACCTGTTCAACCTCGAGGTCGAGGTGCAGGCCAACCCGATCGTCGAGGAGAACGCCGAGGAGGACACGGCGCTCTCCGAGACCGGCTCGATCATCGCCCGGGCGCTGCGGCAGCCGTCGCGGCCGACCGAGATGGTCTACACCGCGCCGGGCGAGAGCGGCGACGTGGAGGTCAGCCGGGTGCGGTCGACCCCCGAGCAGCGCGCCGCGTACGGCGACACCGAGCGCAACGCGCCCTGCCCCTGCGGCTCGGGCAAGAAGTACAAGCGCTGCCACGGTGACCCGCGCAACCAGCAGGCGTGAGATGACCTGAGAGGACCCCGCCGGGCCGGCCTCGGCGGGGTCCTTCGCGTCCACGGCCTCCGGTCACGCCGTCTCGAACTCGGTGACCAGCCACTGCACGCCCCGCCGTTCCAGCCGTACGGCGAGCACGCGGCTGCGCGGCCCGCAGTGGACGAGCAGGCACATCTCGATCACGCCGTCGCGGGGTCGCTGCACGTGGGGGAGGCCCGTCAGGGGCGGCCGCTCGGTGTCGATCATCTTCCCGGCCCGGACCAGTTCGCGGTAGGCCCGCTCGGTGAGCCGCCCGGCGACCGTCTCCGGCGGTCTGCGGCCCGCCAGGACTTCCGCGAGCGCCTGGCCGAGTCCCCGCAGGCGGCGCTCGTCCGTGGGCGTGCCCGTGCGGTGCGGGACGGGGGCCAGGGCGAGCGCGCCGTACGTGCCGGGACGCGTGACATGGCCGGCGCCGTCACGCTCGTCGTAGGGAGGATCGGCCGGGGGGACGGACGCGAGCCGTGGCAGGGGGACGGGCTTGGGCATCGGGGACTCCGCTCTCGTGCGCCGTGAACCTGACACCTAATAGAGGTTGCGGTCATCCGTCCTGATACGGGGAAACGCCAACTTTGCCGAGTGGCGAGCCTTTGTGCCGCCGTTCGTCCGGAAAGATTCGCCCGGGTTGGCGGGACCGCATCGGATTTGAGCACAGGTTGATCGGCGATTAACGGCATCCGCAATGGCGGGAAACACAACAGGGGCGCCCGGGATCACCGGGCGCCCCTGCTCCCTGAGAGGGGGACCTGACGCGTCAGGCGCGGGCGCGCGCCGTGTCGGCGCTCTCCCCGGAGTCCACGTCGGGCTCGGGTTCGCGACCGGGCGTCATGATGTTCAGCTTCTTGATGAGGAAGCTGAAGATCAGGTAGTAGAGGACGAAGTAGACGACGCCGATCAGCATGATCAGCAAGAAGTTGTGCGTGTTGTCCTTGGACGCGTTGAGGCCGGCGTCGATCAAGCCCGCGGAGAACCCGAAGCCGAGCCGGCCGTCGAGAGCCGCGACCACGGCCATCGAGACGCCGGTGAGCAGCGCGTGCACCGCGAACAGGACCGGGGCCACGAAGATGAACGCGAACTCGATCGGCTCGGTGATGCCGGTGAAGAAGGAGATCAGGGCGGAGGAGAGCATGATGCCGCCGACGGTGGCGCGGCGGTGCGGCGGCGCGGCCCGCCACATGGCGATCGCGGCGGCCGGCAGGCCGAACATCATGACCGGGAAGAAGCCCGCCATGAACGCGCCCGCGCCGTCCTGGCCCGCGAAGTAGCAGTTCAGGTCGCCCGCCGCGTGGGTCGCGCCGACGGTGCACTCCGGCACCGTGAACCAGACGATCGAGTTGACGAAGTGGTGCAGGCCGAAGGGGATGAGGCCGCGGTTGACGACGCCGTAGATGCCCGCGCCGAGCGTGGAGTGGGTCGCCAGCCAGTCGCCGAAGTTGGTCAGGCCCTGCCCGATCGGCGGCCAGATCAGGCCGAAGACGACGCCGAGGACGAGCCCGGCCAGCGCGGTGAGGATCGGCACGAAGCGGCGGCCGCCGAAGAAGGCCAGGTAGGCCGGCAGCTTCGTCCGGTAGTACCGCTGCCACAGGATGGCCGTGACGAGGCCCATGAGGATGCCGCCGAGCACTCCGGTCGGGTTGGCCGCCGCCAGGTTGAGCGCCTCCGCCGGCTTGCCGTCCGCCCCCACGAGCGTCTGGGCCACCTTCTTGTGCACGGCGGAGTCCGCCGAGGCGTCGAAGAACATCAGGTGGGTGACCCGGTCCCAGACGAGGTAGCCGACCACGGCCGCCAGGGCAGTCGAGCCGTCGGCCCGCCGGGCGAAGCCGACCGCGACGCCGATCGCGAACAGCAGCGGCAGCGCGTCGAACAGGGCGCCGCCGGCGTTGCCGATGACGTGGGCGATCTTGTCGAGCGTCGCGTTGTCCGTACGGCCGAGCAGGTCGTCCTGGCCGATCCGGAGAAGGAGAGCCGCGGCGGGCAGCGCCGCGATCGGGAGCATCAGGGAACGGCCGATGCGGGACAGTGCGGTCATCACCGCGTTCTGGCCGGAAGGCGCGGCCGGCAGGCCCGCGTCGGCGGAGGTGGAACTCATCGGGTGTTCCTCCAGGATGGGGGGACTACTAGAGGCGTCTGGCCGGGGCTCCGAGGAGTGTCCGGAGCTGGTAGCGGTCGGCGCGATAGGTGGAGACGCCGAGTTCGGCGCACACCCCGCCGGCGAAGGACCGGCGCTGCAGCAGCAGCACGGCTCCGCCCCGGGGCAGTTTGAGCAGGTCGGCGTCGCTCGGATCGGCGAGGCCGCCGTCGATGGTCAGCTCCCCGGCGTCCATCACGAGCCCGTAGCGCGACTCGAGCAGGGCGTACAGGGATCGTCCGGTCAGGTCGTAAGCATCGAGATCGGGTGCGAGCGCGACCGGGATGTGGGCGCGCTCGATGCTCAGCGGTTCCCCGTCCGCCGTGCGCAGCCGCTCGATGAAGTGGACGGCGTCTCCCGGCTGGATGCCGAGCTGCCGTGCGAGGTGGGCACTGGCCCGGACCACCCGCCGGTCCAGGTCGCGGGAGCCCGGCTCCATGCCGCGCGCCCGCATGTCGTCGGTGAATGAGGTGAGTTGGAGCGCCAGCTCGATCTTCGGGCGGGCCACGAACGTTCCCTTGCCCGGGACCCGGTGCAACCGGCCCTCGGACACCAGGTGGTCGACGGCCTGCCGTACCGTCATACGAGACAGGTCGAAGCGCTGGCTCAGGTCACGTTCGGAGGGGATCGCCGCGCCGATCGGCAGCTCGTTGCTCTCGATGAGGTCGAGCAGGATCTCCCGTAGCTGGAAGTACTTGGGCACCGGGCTGTCCGGATCGATCTGGGCCACTGATCCCTCCCCTCTCGCTCTGGATCGTCCGAATAAGTTAAGGTTCTTACTGGTCTAGTCCGGACTAGACCACAGCCGGGAAATGTGTGTCAATGTATGGGCCGGCGACGGATCGATAACGGACAAATCTCGCCAAGCAGAGGATGATCATCGATGACGACCAGAATGCGCGGTGAGATCGCCGAGCAGCCGGCGGCGATCCGGGCGACGCTGGACGCCCTCCTTCCGAGGACCGGGGAAGTCGAGGCGGTCGCGCGGGGCACCCGTCACCTGCTGTTCGTCGCCCGGGGGACCTCGGACAACGCGGCGGTCTACGGCCGCTACCTGATCGAGGCGCGGGCGGGCCGGATGGCCGCGATGGGCGCCCCCTCGG
The DNA here is from genome assembly GCF_040644495.1 of Microbispora sp. NPDC046973. Taxonomy (NCBI): domain Bacteria; kingdom Bacillati; phylum Actinomycetota; class Actinomycetes; order Streptosporangiales; family Streptosporangiaceae; genus Microbispora; species Microbispora sp. NPDC046973. The sequence continues at coordinate 453,674 of NZ_JBEYWQ010000003.1, forward strand.
TCGCCACCACCTACCGCCGCAGGCTCGACCTCGACGGGGTGCTGGCCGTCGGCCTGTCCCAGTCCGGCCGTACGGAGGAGATCGTCGAGACCCTCCAGTGGGCGAAGGACTGCGGGGCGAAGACCGTCGCGATCACCAACGGCGGCGAGGAGTCGCCGCTGGCCCAGGCCGCCGACCTCGCGCTGTGCACGCTCGCCGGCGAGGAGAAGGCCGTCCCGGCCACGAAGACCTACACGACCCAGCTCGCCGCGCTGGCCGTGCTCGCCATCGGCCTCGGCGCCGACGTGGACCCCGACGACCTGCGCCGGGTGCCGGACGCGGTGGAGAAGCTGATCTCCGACCCCGGCGACCTGGACGCCGTGGTCGAGGGCCTGGCCGACAAGCCCGGCGTCGTCGTGTCCGGCCGCGGCCTGGCGTTCTCGACCGCGCTTGAGCTGGCGCTCAAGCTCAAGGAGGCGTGCTACCTGCACGCCATGGGCCTGTCGTACGCCGACCTGCTGCACGGCCCGATCGCGGTCGTGGACGCCGAGACCCCGGCGATCCTGGTGGCGGCGGGACAGGGCCCGACACTGGCGGGCACGGTCGCGCTGGCCGAGCGGGTCACCGGCGCGGGCGCCGCCGCCTTCGGCGTCGGGGGCGGCGAACGGCTCGCCGCGGCCTCGACCGCCGCCCTGAACGGTCCGGACCTGCCCGAGTGGGTGGCTCCGCTGGGACTCATCGTCCCCGGGCAGTTGCTCACCGAGGCGCTCGCGCGCAGGCTCGGTATCGACCCCGATTCCCCTCGCGGTCTGAAGAAGGTCACGCAGACCGACTGACGACAGACCGGCCCAACAACAGGAGGACCCCCATGGCTGCAGACGCCGAGGCGATCATCGCCGGGCTCGGTGGCGCCGACAACATCATCGAAGTGGAGCCGTGCATCACCCGGCTGCGCACCGAGGTGCACGACGCCTCGAAGGTAAACCAGGCCGCGCTCAAGGCGGCCGGCGCCCACGGAGTGATGGCGGCGGGCAACGTCGTCCAGGTCGTGGTGGGCCCCGAGGCCGACACCATCGCCAGCGACATCGAGGACATCATCGGCTGAACCGGGAAGTTCGTCGCGGGTCCGCCGGTCTCGGCCGGACCTGTGACGACGCCTGCCCGGATCTCAGGGAAGGGCTCTTCATTGACGACTGTTCTCGCCCCGGTCGCGGGGGCGGCCATCGGCCTGGCCGCCGTGCCGGACCCGGTGTTCTCGCAGGCGATGGTCGGCCCGGGAACCGCGATCGATCCCCTCCGGCAGCCCGTCGAGGCGCTGGCGCCGATCAGCGGCACGATCGTGAAGCTGCACCCGCACGCGTACGTCGTGGTGGGGGACGACGGCAGGGGCGTGCTGGTGCATCTCGGCATCGACACCGTGCAGCTCAAGGGCGAGGGCTTCCGCCTGCTCGCGGCCGAGGGGGACCACGTGAGCGCCGGGCAGCCCGTCGTGGCCTGGGACCCCGCGGCGGTCGAGGCCGGGGGGCGCTCGCCGGTCTGCCCGGTGGTGGCGCTCGACGCCGTGGCGGGCTCGGTCGGCGAGGTCGCCGAGGGCCGCGTGACCGCGGGCGACCCTCTCTTCAAGTGGTCGTGATGCTCAGGTGACGGAGGCCGCGCTCTTCGATCTCGACGGCACCCTGGTCAACACCGAGGTGCGCAGCCGCGCCCTGTGGCGGATGTTCCTGGACGACCACGGCATCACGTACGACGAGACGCTGTTGCGGCGCGTCATGGGCCGCCGCGGGGTGGACGTCGTCCCCGAGGTGCTGCCCGGCCTGGATCCGGAGGTCGTGCTGGAGGAGATCCGCTCCTACTACGACCATCCGGACCTGCCCGACATCGTGCCGGTTCCGGGGGCGGCGGAGCTGGTGATCCGGGTCGCGGAGCAGGGGGCTCCACTGGCCCTGGTCACCTCGGCCCAGCGATGGTGGGCGGTGGAGCGGCTCACGGAGATCGGCGTCGTGGAGGTGGTGAGGACCATCGTCTCCGCCGAGGACGTGGCCGTGGGCAAGCCGGACCCGTCCGGCTACCTCCTGGCGGCCGACCTGCTCGCGGTGGACCCGGCCAAGTGCGTGGTGTTCGAGGACTCGCTCGCCGGAATAGCGGCGGCTCGGGCCGCGGGTATGACCTGCGTTGCGGTGGCCACCACGCATCATCCGGATGAACTGTCGCACGCGGATCTGGTAATACCCGATATGTCGGGTATTGACTGGCCTTTGACGGAACTACCGGCGGTCTAGACCACCGCCGCAGGAGGAGGAAACGTGGCCGAACGCACAGTCAGCGTCGCGTCCGAGGTCGGGCTGCACGCCCGTCCGGCGGCGACGTTCGTGCAGACCGCGGCGAAGGCGCCCTACGACGTCACCATCGCGAAGGCGGGTGGTTCGCCGGTGAGCGCGAAGAGCATCCTGTCGGTTCTGGCGCTCGACGTACGGCAGGGGGAGTCGATCGTCATCAGTGCGGAGGGCGATGGCGCAGAAGACCTGCTCGACGAGCTCGCCCAGATCGCCTCGGCCTCCTGACGCCAGTGGACGGGCAGCAGAAGACGGGGACGACGGCGGGGGACGAGAGCGGCGCGCGGCCGCCGGCCGGCACGTCGCTGGCCGGCACTGTGCTTGCCGGCACTGTGCTTGCCGGTACTGGGGTCAGCCCCGGCGCCGGGTACGGCCCGGCCCATGTGCTCGCGGGTGAGATCCCCGAGCCCGACAAGGAGGCGCGCCACGACGGCGACGCCGCCGCCGAACGGGCCCGCGCCGAGCGGGCGGTCGAGGAGGTGGCCGCCGACCTGGAGGCACGGGGCGCCAGGGCGGGCGGCGAGGCCCAGGAGGTGCTCGGCGCGCAGGCGTTGATGGCCCGCGACCCGAGCCTCGCCGTGGAGGTCGGCGAGCTCATCGACCGGGGCGTGGCCGCCCCACGTGCCGTCTTCGACGCCTTCGGCAAGTATCGGGACCTGCTCGCGGCGGCCGGCGGCTACCTGGCCGAGCGCGTCACGGACCTCGACGACATCCGTGACCGGGTGATCGCCGTGCTCACCGGCCTGCCCATGCCCGGCGTGCCGGCCAGCGCCGCCGAGCCGTTCGTGCTCGTCGCCAAGGATCTCGCCCCGGCCGACACCGCGCTGCTGTCCAAGGACGTGGTCGCGGCGTTCGTCACCGAGCAGGGCGGGCCGACCAGCCACACGGCGATCCTCGCCCGCTCGATGGGCGTGCCCGCCGTCGTGGGCTGCGCCGGCGCGACCGCGATCGCCCCTGGCACCCCCGTGCTGGTCGACGGCGCGTCCGGGCAGGTGCTGCTCACGCCCGGCCCGGCCCGCGTGGCCGAGGCGCGCGCCGCCGACGAGGCGCGGCGGGCGGTGCTGTCGGCGGCCACCGGCCCCGGCGCGACCGCCGACGGCCATCCCGTCCCCCTGCTCGCCAACATCGGCGGCCCCCGCGACCTGGAGAGCGCGCTGGCCAACGGCGCCGAGGGCGTCGGCCTCTACCGCACCGAGTTCCTCTTCCTCGACCGTGAGAGCGCGCCGTCGGGAAGCGAGCAGGAGGAGGCCTACCGGGCGGTGTTCGACGCGTTCCCACAGGGCCGCGTGGTGGTGCGCACGCTCGACTCCGGCGCGGACAAGCCGCTGGCGTTCCTGCCGCCGCCGGAGGAGGAGCCGAACCCGGCGCTCGGGGAGCGCGGCCTGCGCATGTTCCGCCGGTATCCGGAGATCATGACCGCCCAGCTGGGCGCGCTGGCCCGGGCCGCCGCGGGTGTCTCGGCCAAGGTCCAGGTCATGGCGCCGATGGTGGCCACCGTCGAGGAGGCCGAGTGGTTCGCCGATGCCTGCCGTACGGCGGGGCTCGACGACGCGGGCATCATGATCGAGGTGCCGTCGGCGGCGCTGCGCGCGGCGGACCTCATCCGGGCCGTCGGCTTCTTCTCGATCGGCACCAACGACCTCACGCAGTACGCGCTCGCGGCAGACCGCCAGGTCAGCGCCGTCGCCGGACTGCAGGACCCGTGGCATCCGGCCGTGCTCGACCTGATCGCGACGGCGGCCTCGGCCGCCACCGCGGCGGGCAAGGGCTGCGGGGTCTGCGGCGAGGCCGCGGCCGATCCGGTGCTCGCCTGCGTGCTCGTCGGCATGGGGGTCACCTCGCTGTCCATGGGCGCTCCCGCACTGCCCTGGGTGCGCGCGGCCCTGTCGCGGCACACGCTCGCGCAGTGCCGCGACGCCGCCGCCGCGGCGCGCTCGGCCACGTCGGCGCAGGCCGCCAAGGCCGCCGCCCGCGCGGAACTGCCGGGCCTGGACGCACTCGCGCTCTGACCGTCCGTGACCGGGTTCCGGGCCCGGTCACGGCCGGGCGCGGCTACGGTAAAGAACGTGCCACGAATCAGACACGGTGTCGTCATGATCGCCGCCCTCCTCGTGACCGGATGCTCGTCCGGCATCGGCGCCGCGAGCCAGGCGCCCTCGCCGCGCGGGTCCGCACCGGCGTCCGTGTCCCGGCCGTCTGTGTCCCCGTCGTCCGTGTCCCCGTCGTCGCCCTCGGTCCGCCCATCCGGAAGCCTGGCCGAGCGGACGCTCGCGGAGATGAGCCTGCGGGACAAGGTCGCGCAGCTGTTCACCATCGTGGTGTGGGGCCAGAAGGCCGGGGCGGCGAGCAAGGAGAACGAGGCGCGGTACGGCGTGGCGACGCCGGCGCAGGTGGTGGAGAAGTTCCGCCCCGGCGGAGTGATCCTGTTCGACTGGGCGGGCAACGTCTCCGGCGCGGGCCAGGTGGCCGCGCTCACCACCGGCCTGCGCGAGGCGGCGGCCGAGTCCGGCGGGGCGCCGCTCATGATCGGCGTGGACCAGGAGAACGGCCTCGTCTCCCGGCTCAAGTCTCTCGTCACCAAGTTCCCCGGCGCGTCGGAGATCGGCGAGACCGGCAAGACGGCGAACGCGCGCGACGTCGCCAGGGCGACCGGTGAGGAACTGCGCGACCTCGGCATCTCGCTCGACTTCGCGCCGGTCGCCGACGTCAACATCAACCCCCGCAACCCCGTGATCGGGCCCCGCGCGTACGGCTCCGACCCGGGCAAGGTGGCCGCGATGGTCGGGGCGGCCGTCGACGGCTTCCACGCGGCGGACGTGGCCTCCGTCGCCAAGCACTTCCCCGGCCACGGGGACACCTCGGTCGACAGCCACACGGGCCTGCCGGTCATCACGCATTCGAAGACGCAGTGGCGGAAGCTGGACGCGCCGCCGTTCCGCGCGGCGATCGCGCACGACGTGGACGCGATCATGTCGGCCCACGTGGTGATGCCGAAGCTCGACCCCTCGGGCGACCCCGCGACGCTGTCCCACCGCATCCTCACCGGCCTGCTCCGCGAGGAACTCGGCTTCGACGGCGTGATCAGCACCGACGCGCTCGACATGGCCGGGGTGCGGAAGAAGTACGGCGACGCCGAGGTCGCCGTGCGGGCCGTGCTCGCCGGGGCCGACATGCTCCTCATGCCGCCGAACCTGCCGAAGGCGTACGACGCCGTCCTCGACGCGGTGAAGTCGGGCAGGATCTCCGAACGCAGGATCGACGAGTCGGTGCTGCGGATCCTGCGGCTGAAGGAGAAGCGCGGCGTCTTCGGCCCGATCCGCACCGACCCCGGCGCGCTGAAGTCGGCCGCGCACCGCAAGGTCGCGGAGCGCGTCTTCGCCGCCGTCAGGTGACGCCGGGCTTGTTCTCTTCGGGCGCGTCCTCTTCCGGCTCGTCGACGTTGGTGTAGTCGAAGTACACCGTGATCGACGGCCAGTCGGTCCCGTCGTCGGTGACCTCGTTGTGCATGATCAGGTCGTACACCTCGACCTGGCCCAGTTCCTCGATCGTGGTCGCGACCCGGCGGAGCAGCGCAGGCACGCTGTCCTGTCCAATTCCTTCCGGATTGTTCTGGGTAAAATGGTACATTTGGCTCGAAATTGGCTTGGTCATGACAGTCCCTACAGGAAACGCCTTTTCTTCTTGCCCTGGGTGTTCTGATTCTGCTGGCCCTGCTGCTGGCCCTGCTGCTGGCCCTGCTGCTGGTTCGCGTTGCCCTGGTTGGACTGGGTGCCGCGCTTCTGCGCGTTGCGCTCACCGTCGAGCTTCTCGCCGGTCTTCACCTTCTGCTCGGCCGCTCTGGCGGCCTTCCTGTCGTACGGCTGACCGGCCTTCTTCGCATCCAGCGCGGCCTGCTCCTGGGCGGACAGCTGGGGGCCGCTCTGTCTCGAATAGGGCTTGCGGCTCCTGCCCATGTCGAGCTTGACGCCGCCGCGGGGCCCCGTCTCACCTGCCGTCCGCACGGGCGTGCCCCTCAGGGGAACGTGAGGGCCGCCCGCCCCCGCCAGGGACGGACCGCCGCCGAAGGGGCCGCGGGTGTTCTTGAGGATGCGTTCCAGCGGTTCGGTGATGTGCCGCGTGACGGCCGGGGCCAGCACCCGGGCGCCGCCCTCCTCGGCCTCCATGAGGATCTTCCGCATGGCGTACCGGGTGGCGAGGAGCCCCGCCGTGGCCGAGGCCGCGGCGAACGGGCCGCCCGCGACGAGGGTCGCGGCCAGCTTGGTCGCGCCCGCGACGGCCTGCGTGATGATGGCCACTTTCGTGGCGGTCACCGCGGTGGCGGTGCCCTCGAGCACCGCCGGCGCGTACGCGGCGGCCCCGACGGCCGTACGGAGGTGTTCTGTGGTGCCGGTCTTGCTCCAGCTGGTGCGCATCGCGTCGCTGGACACGCCCTGGTACACGCCCGGCAGTCGCCTGACCTCGTCCTCCGCGCCGCTTCCCCCGGAGGCGGCGCCGGCCTGCACGACCTGCCACGGGCGGATTTCCGCGCGAATGTCGGTCTCGTCGATCTTCGGGAAGTTGACCAGGCTCGCGATCGGCTGTGCCCAGTCCGGCGGCATCAGGCCCATGCCACCTCCTCGCCTTCGGCTCGGAGCGGCATGCGCCGGGCGCTGTGCCGACTGATGCGCTCGCTGCGCTCGCTCATGCCAGACCCGTTTCTTCGTGCGCCCCTGTGATCTGGCGCCCCGCGTCGCCCTCGGCGTCCGACACCCGCCGGCGCGCGACCGCGAGCGCGTCTCCCGTGCCGCCCACCGTCCCTCCGAGGTGCGCGTACGCCTCGACGGCCGTCAGGGCTGAACGGTTGTAGGCGGCCACGAAGGCGCCGAACAGCCCGTCGTCGCCCCACGAGGCGGCGCCCGCCCGTTCGCGCAGATACCGCAGGGCGGTCACGAACTCGTCGCCGTGCTCCACCAGGCGAGAAGAGGCCCGGTCCACCCCGCTGTGTTCGATACCGAGTTCCCCGTACATGCGCGGCACGTTAGCATGACCCGCGAATTACGGACGGGTGAATTGCACAGTAAAAGCCTTTTGTCCCTTTTGTGGAGGAGTACTTGTCCCTGTCGTTTCCGGGTGGCAGCGACCTGGAGCTGCTGGAGCAGATGATTCGCCAGGCCGAGGACGTCATGCGCGGCCTCGCGGACGTCCAGGCCGAGATCCGGCGGGTCACCGGCGAAGGGGAAGGCGCCGACGGCCTCGTGAGGGCCAGGGCCGACGGCCGGGGAGAGGTCACCGCGATCACGCTGGACCCGCGGGTCATGCGGCTCGACGCGGCCGCCTTGAGTGCGGCGGTGACGAGGGCGATCAGGACCGCCCAGGACGCCGCCAAGGAGAGGACGGACGGGCTTGTCGCCGCCGCCCAGACCAGGGTGACCGGACTGACCGCCCCGCTCGACGAGACGTTCGTGCGTTACCGGTTCGACCAGCTCGCCGAGGAGCTGGACGCGGGAGCGGACGGTTTCGGCCCGCACTCTGCCGACCGGCACTCCGCAGGCCGGGGCGACGACCTGGAGCAGGACGCGGAGCGGGCCGCACGGATCGAGGCGTGGCTGGAGGACGGGCAGCGCGAGATCGAGGCCGTCACCGGCCACGGCCGGGCGGCGGACGGCCGGATCCAGGTCGTCACGACGGCGTACGGCCAGGTGCGTGAGGTCGTCATCGAGCCCCGTGCCATGCGCCTGCCCAGCCGGACGCTGGCCGAGGAACTCCTGCTGGCCCTGCGCCGGGCGCAGCAGGACGCGGAACGGCAGACCCGTCAGATGGTGAGCGATGCGCTGAGGGAGATGGCGCCCGGCGAGTCGTTCGGCCCGGACGCCGTCGACGAGTGGTTCGGCGGCCTGCTCAGGCCGTTCGAGCGGCCCGACTGACCACTCCCTATATTTGTAGGCACGTCGGGTGGGAGGCGCGGTGCTCAAGGGTGTGCTGATCGACTGGGGCGGGGTTCTGACCACGAGCCTGGCCGAGTCCGTCGCGGAGTGGATCGAGGCGGACCGGATCGACCCCCGTCACTACCGGGAGGTCATGCGCGCGCTGGTCACGCAGGCGTACCGGGCCGGCGTCGAGCCGGACGGCGAGAACCCCATCCACGCGCTCGAACGGGGCGAGATCCCGGTCCTGGAGTTCGAACGCGCCCTGGCGGCCCGGCTGGTGACCCTCGACGGCGGCCCGCCGAAGGCCGACGGCCTGCTGGTCCGGATGTTCGCCGGGTTCCGGCCGGTTGAGGAGATGAACGGGATGCTCCGCCAGGCCCGGGCGGCCGGGCTCGGCACCTGCCTGGTGTCCAACTCCTGGGGCGACCACTACTCGCGTGAGGGCTGGGAGGTCCTCTTCGACGCGGTCGTCATCTCGGGAGAGGTCGGCATGCGCAAGCCCGAGGAACGGATCTTCCGGCATGCGCTCGGCCTGCTGGGGCTCGAGCCGGGGCAGTGCGTGTTCGTCGACGACATCGAGGCGAACATCGTGGCGGCCCGCGCGATCGGCCTGGTCGGCGTCCACCACAGCGATCCCTCGGAGACCATCGCCGAGATGGAGCGTCTGTTCGGCCTGTCTTTCCGCGAGCCCGGCGCCGCCGCCTATCTGTAGCTTGAACCAGAGACCGAGTCGAGGAACGCATGCGCGTCTATCTGCCGTCCACGATCCCCGCGCTGGCGCGCGTCGTCGCCGCCGGGGAACTGGGCCCGGCCCCGCTGACCGGCTTCGCGGTCACCCCCGCGTTGATCGAGTGGTACGTCTCGGGTGACACCGAGGAGCTGGAGTACGTCGCGCTGACCGAGGCCGCCCGGACCTCCCTGCGCATGCTGGCCGCCGACCGCAAGGACGGCGTCGAGGTGGCCGCCCGGCGGGTGGTGATCGCGGCCGAGGTGCCCGACGAGACCGTGAAGGCCGGGGCGGATCTGGAGGAGCGCGCCCGCGTGCGGGTGCTGGAGCCGATCCCGATGCGGCTGGTCGCCGCGGTCCACGTGGACGACGCCGACGCCACGCCGGACGTGGAGGCGGCGATCGCGGCGCTGCCCGCGGCCGACGGCGGGGACGACGACGCGCAGTTCGTCGTGGACGGCGCGGAGGACCACGAACTGCTGTGGTACGCCACGCAGGAGATCCCCGATCTGCTCACCTGACCCGCGAAGTTCATGGAGTTGTCACGCCCGGCGTCTAAGCTGGAAGCGAGATGACACACATTGTTTGGGACTGGAACGGGACGCTCTTCCACGACATCGACGCCGTCGTCGGCGCGACCAACGAGCTCTTCCAGTCGTACGGCCTGGGGCCGTACGACGCGGATGGCTTCCGTGAGGTGTACACCCGCCCCATCTGGGTGGCGTACGAGCGGATGCTCGGCCGGCCGCTCAGGGAGGGCGAGTGGGAACTGCTCGACGCGGGCTTCCACGAGCACTACCACCGGCTGATGGAGGCGTGCAGCCTCGCCGAGGGGGCGCTGTCGAGCCTGCGCGCCTGGGAGGAGTCGGGCCGCACGCAGTCGCTGCTGTCCATGTGGGGCCACGAACGGCTGGTCCGCAAGACCGGCGAGTTCGGCATCGACGGCCACTTCACCCGGATCGACGGCTCGCGCTCGGCGACCGGGGGCCACAAGGCCGAGCACATGGTGGAGCACCTGCGCGCGCTCGGCCTCGACTCGGCGAAGGTCGTCGTCATCGGTGACAGTGTGGACGACGCCCACGCGGCCCAGCACGTGGGCGCCCGCGCCATCCTCTACACCGGCGGCATGACCAGGCGGTTGGAGCTGGAGGGCGTCGGGGTTCCGGTGGTGGACTCGCTGGCCGACGCCCTCGACCTCGTCTGATCAGCGGGCCTGCGGCTCTCCGTGAAGTTCTCACCCCGGGTGTCGAGCATGTCCGCGGGGCCGCCCGGTCCGTACGCCGTCCGCCCAGGGCGGTGAACGTGCGCGGAGCGACGCCGGCCGGGGTGTCGCTCCTGACCGTGGAGCCGAAGCTCGGGCCGGAGTGGTGTGGAGCGCCGCCGCCGGTGTAGCCGCCGCCGTGGCTGTGGATGCGGCGGGTGCCCCGCGTGGGCCGTACGCTGAGCACGATCCACACCGCACCCCCACGGAGGCCGCGATCAACCGCCTCGTTCTCTGGAACATCGACCTGACGCTCGTCGACGTCGCCATCGTCACCCGCGACGCGTACGCGGACGCGTTCCGGATGGTGACAGGGCGGCCGCTGGTGAAGCTCGCACCGGCGCTGGGCCGTCCCGACTCGGAGATCATCTTCGAGACCCTGGCCGTCAACGGCATCGCCGTCGAGGACCACCACCTGCCCAGGTTCGTCGATGCGCTGGCCGTCAGCTTCGCCGAGCGGCGCGATCGGCTGGCCAAGGACGGCCGCGCGCTGCCGGGTGCCAAGGACGCGCTCAAGGCCGTGTCCCGCCTCGACGGCGTCGTGCAGTCGGTGCTCACCGGCACCATCAAGAGCAACGCCGTGCACAAGCTCAAGGCGTTCGGGCTGGACAAGTGGATCGACGTCGAGGTGGGCGGCTACGGCGAGGAGGTGTATCCGAAGGCCACCCTGCTCCAGGTAGCGCAGGGGCGGGCCAAGGCCAGGCATGGCGCGGCCTTCACCGCCGGCAACACCGTGCTGATCGGCGACTCCACCCGTGACGTCCAGGCGGCGAAGATCGGCGGCGCGGCAATGATCGGTGTGACGTCGGGCCGGTCCACGGCCGCCGAGCTGCGCGAGGCGGGCGCGGACATCGTGCTGTCCGACCTGTCCAACCCCTCCGAAGTCGTCGCCGCTGTCGCCCGCCTCACCACCCCGGACCGTACGGCGCACTGAACAGGCGCTGATCAGGCGGGGTCAGGGCCCGCGCGACCGTGAGGCTGTCCTCATAGATGTGGTAGCGGGTGACGAGCCCGTCTTCGACCGTGAGGTGGAGCGCGAACGGCGAGGTGTACGAGGCGCCGCCGTCCCGGACCGTCTGCGCGATCTCACCGAGCACGACGGCGTCCGGCCCGTCCACCAGGATCCGCGCCACGGAGGTGCCGTTCAGTTCGGGTACGTGGTGGGCCTCCAGCGATCGGAAATGGTCGGCCACGTCGGCGCGGCTTGACCGCGATCGGATCCATGGCACCGCCGGATGCCCTTCGACGGGCCAGCTGAGCAGCCAGTCGACCGGCTCGGCGAACAACTCCGCCGTGCGGTCGTGATCGCCTTCGGCCAGCCGGCGCAGCAGTTCTTCCACGATTTCGCGCGTGTCATTGCTCATGACGCAAGCTTGTCCGGTGGAGGCGCGGCGGGTCGATTACCACCCGGGTAAAGGAGGAGCGGACCACGAGGGGTGGCTTTTTCCGGTTCACCCGATTCACCTGCAACTCCAACTAATCCGGTTCCGCTGGTTGCTGTCAGCGGAGACGGGGTGAAAGAATTCATACATAATTTCGAATTCTTGGTTGGAGGTGTGATGGATCTGTTCGACTCTGATTCTGAGCACCTTCGTCGTTCGAATAGCTCTGACAGCGCTGACGGTTGGTGGGACCGGTTGGCCTCTGGTTCGCCGTTGTGGTCGTCGGAGGGCTCGGCCGTCCGTGAGCATTTCCCGATCAACGACCCCGAGGTGCCGCAGGACGCGGGCCAGGACACCGGCGACGGCGTGCCCGGTGCCGCTCGGGGCAAGGGCCGGTCGTCGTGGGTGTTAGTGGGTGGTCTGCGTGAGTCGGCGCAGGCGTTGGCGCTGACACCTTTGCCTGAGGACGTGGACGTCTGCCTTGCTGAGGCTGAGGAGTTGATGTTCGTCCGGGATCGGATCACGTGTGCGCTTGCTGATCGGGTGGGGCGGGTGCATGGGGCGGGGCGGGCCAAGGAGCATGGGCATGCCTCGACCCGTAGTTGGCTGCGCTCCGCCGGAGGAATGACCGTGGCGGGGGCGGGCCGCCTGCTCACCTTGGCGGTGGAGCTGGCGCGTCTGCCGCGGGTGCGGGAGAGGTTCGCCGCCGGGAAGTTGGCGGCGGGGGTGGTGGAGGCGATCTGCATGGCCACCGCGCAGTTGAACGATGAGCAGGCCGCCCTGGCTGAGCCGATCTTGCTGGAGCTGGCGGGCAAGGCGGGCGCGGCGGAGGTGGCCAAGGCCGGGCGTTATCTGCGCGCGGTGCTCGACCCCGACGGGGAAGACCGCGATGAGCAGGCCGACTACGCGCGGCGGTTCTTGCGGGTCCGCCCGACCCGCAGCGGGGGGCTGGAGGGGGAGTTCTGTCTGCCGCGTGAGGCGGCCGCCCGGTTGCGGGCCCTGCTGGACGCCTACGCCAAGCCGCGGGCGGAGGGCGATGACCGCCCGCCGAGCGTGCGCAACGCGGATGCGTTCATCGCGCTGCTGGAGGAGAAGATCGCCACCGAACTCCTGGTCCTGGTCACCGCCGAATCCCTGCCTACCGATCCCGAGGACGCGGCCCACTCGCACCCCGCCCGTCCCGACGCCGCCGATCACCCCGAAGCCGCCGAGGCCGGCCACCCCGATCACCCAGATCAGCCAGATCAGCCAGATCAGCCAGAAGCCGCCGAGCCCGGCGAGGCCGGAAGCGCTGACGCCCCTGCCGAGGCCGACGACACCGGCGACCGCGCCCCCAGCACCCATGCCCGCAGCGGCAGCGGAAGCACTGACGCTCCTGGCGAGGGCGACGACACCGGCGACCGTGCCCCCAGCGCCTGTGCCCCCCGCGACGCCGGAGGTGCCGATGAGGTGGCCGATGCTGACGCCGCTGCCCCTGCCGAGGATGAGGGCCCTTGCCGTCTTGCCGATTTCAGCACTGCCGGGGCAGATGCCGGTGCAGCCGCGGGTGCTGTTGTCGACAGCGCCGCCGTTGCCAAGGATGGTGACACTGTCGAGGGCGACGACATCGGGCGCGCCAAGGGCGGGGACTGCGACCGTGGTGCGGCCCACGTTGGAGCAACGCACCCGAGGCGCGCAGCAGCATGGCCCGCATGCGGTGGTAGCGCGCATTCGCCCACAGCGCCTCCGCGGACAGCGCCGCCGTCCACAGTGCCCCCGCACACAGCTTCCCCGGCCACAGCGCCTCTGCCGACAGCGCAGCCGGATCCTCCTCCCGAGGACGCTGCCGCGCATCACGCCCACGCTGGGTATCGGCCTGCGGGGGACTGCCGGCATGGGCAGGGCACGTCTGAAGACCAGGCCGGCGTGCGCGGTGAGCAGTGCCAGGGACCAGGGCTGTGGCTGGGGACGGCGCCGGGGTTGTTGCTGGCGACCGGGCAGATGCTGCCCGTCTCCAGCGTGCACCGCCTTGCCCGCACCAGCACTCTGGTGCGGCTGGTCATGGACGCCGACGGGCAGGTGCTGGACATGGGCCGCAAGGTCCGCCTGGCCACCCCCGCCCAACGCAGGGCCGTGTTCGCCCGCTACGCCACCTGCTGGATCGACGGCTGCCCACTCCCGGCAACGATGTGCCAGATCGACCACGCCGACAACTGGAGCACCGGCGGCCTCACCGACCTGAACCTGCTCGGCCCCGCCTGCCAGTTCCACAACCGCGACCGCTACCGCCACCCCGACCGCTACACCCGCCGCACAGTCGGCACCGACCGCTGGGCCTTCACCTACCACCCGGCGCGCACCAGAGCCCGGCGGCTAAGGGAATGAGGCGGCCGGCGGCGCGATGGGCGAGATCACAGCGCTGCGAGGTCACAGTGCTGCCTGATCACAGTGCTGCGAGGTCCGGTGCTGCCTGATCACAGTGCTTGCAGGAAGCGGGCCGCGACGGGAGCCGCAACCTGGGCCCCGGTGCCGCCGCCTTCGACCACGACGGCGAAGGCGAGGTCGCCCTTGTAACCGATGAACCAGGAGTGCGTGGGCGGGTTCTTGCCGTTCTCGGCCGAGCCGAACTCGGCCGTGCCGGTCTTGCCAGCCGTGCCGGCGGGGAAGGAGATGCCGCTCGCGGTGCCCTCGCTGACGACGGCGGGCATGAGGCGGCGCAGCGCGGACACCACCGCGGGCTCCAGCGCGCGCGGGGGCGTGCCGCCCTCCGGGACGAGTGAGGCCGGGACCAGCCGGGGCTGCCGCCAGGTGCCCGCGGCGATGGTGCCGGCGACGGCGGCCATGTTCAGCGGGCTGGCCAGGACGCGCCCCTGACCGATGGCGGCGGACGCGAGGTCGGTGTCGTCATGCGGCGCGGGGAAGGCGGCGTCCACAGCGGGCACCCCGATCTTGATGCTGGCGCCGAAACCGAAGTCGGCGGCCACCTTGGACAGGCGGTCGGCGCCGAGACGCCGCACCGCCATGTCGCCGAAGGTCGTGTTGCACGAGTGGGCGAAGGCGTCGACGAAGCGCAGCGTGCCGTAGTCGTGGAATTCGGCGTTGTGGAACGGGAAGCCGCCGATCGTCTTCTCGGCCGGGCACTCGACGGTCTGGCCGGGCGTGACGCCACCGGCGACCAGGGCCGAGGCGGTCACGATCTTGAAGGTCGAGCCGGGCGGGTACGCGCCGAGCAGGGCGCGGTTGTAGCCGCCCGGCTTGTTGACCACCGCGAGGACCTCACCCGTGGACGAGCGCAGCGCGACGAGCGAGGCGGGCTTGTCCACGCCCTCCAGTGCCTGTGCCCCCGCCCGGTGCACCCGCAGGTCGAGGGTGGTCGGCAGCGGCTTGCCGGGCTTCGATCCGCCCTCGGCCAGCGTGGCGACCTTCGAGCCCGTGCGGCTGTCGACCAGGTCGGCCCGGGCGGACACGGTGCCGGTGAGGCGGGAGGCGTACTGCTCGCGCAGCCCCTCGACGATCTGCTGCACGGAGCCGGGGGCGTCGGGGGTGTCGATGCGGGTGCCGTCGGCGGCGGTGATCGGGGCGCGTTCGGCGGCCACGGTGGTGAGCTTGGCCCGGATGCCGTCGGTCATCCGGGGGTGGATGGCCGTCGGGGTCCATGCCACCTTCCAGGCGCGGTCGCGCTCGACCAGGCGGAGCCTCCCGTCGTACGCGATGGGCAGCGGGCCGGTCAGCCGGGCCCGGAACCGTACGGTCTCGTTCTGGACGCCCGTCACCTGGAATCGCTGTCCCGTGAGCTTCAGGTCGTCGTGGAAGCGCCGGTAGGTGCTTTCGAAGCCGGCCGGCGGATCGGCGGCGAGCGTGCGCATCGCCGCGTAGTCCGCGCGCGACCAGGCCGCGAGGAAGTCCCGCGCCGTCTCCTCGGGCGATCCCTTCGTCCGCAGCGCCCACACCGTGACCCCCGCGGCCACCACCGGCACGAGCACCGCCGCCGTGACGTACGGCCAGCGCCTTCTTCGCTCTCGCATGCGTCCCCCTTCGAGTCGAGTGCACGCCAAGAGCAGCAGACCGGTCAGGAGTATGTCCAATATGGATATCGACGTGCTTCATGTGCAGTTCGGATATGCTCCCAGCTCGTGGACCTTGTCCGGCATCTCGGCTACTTCCTCGTTGTGACGGAAGAGCTGCATTTCGGGAACGCGGCCGCGCGGCTGGGGATGGCCCAGCCGCCGCTGAGCCAGCGCATCAGGCGGCTGGAGGAGGAGCTGGGCGTGCGGCTGTTCGAGCGGTCGAGCCGCCGGGTGGCGCTGACCGAGGCGGGGCGGCTGCTGGTGCCCGAGGCCCGCGAGATCGTCGCCAGGGTCGAGCGGATGCGCGACCTCATGTCCGACCTGGCGCGCGGCGACGCGGCGGTCGTGCGTGCGGGCGTCCCCGCCGACCTCGGCGCCGCCGTGCTCGCCGCGCTCATCGCGGGGTTTCGCGACCGCCGCCCCGACGTACGGCTGTCGCTGACTGAGATGGGCACGGCCGCGCAGGTCGCCGCGTTGCTGGAGGGCAGGCTCGACGTCGGGCTGCTGCGCCATCCGGTCGCCGCGAACGGGCTCGCGTACGGGCCGGTGCTCGTGCGGCATCCGGGCGTCCTGCTGGCCGAAGACGACGAGCTGACCGCCTGGGCGACCGTGCACCTCGGCGACCTGGCCGGGCGGGATCTGGTGCTGTTTCCCCGGGACGCCGAGCCCGGCCTGTACGACGACACGCTGGCCTCGTGCCGCCGGGGCGGCTTCGTCCCCACCGAGATCATCTGCACCGACCGCGTGGAGTTCGCCCTCGGCCTGGTGCTGTCCGGCACGGCCGTCGCCTTCGGCGCCCCCGCCGAGGTGCCGGGCGTGGTGTGGCGGCCCCTCGCGGGCACGCCCCTGGCCTGGCGCTGCTCCCCGGCCTGGCGGACCGAGCCGGGGCCGTACGTGCGAGACTTCACGACCGTGGCCGTACAGGTGCTGAAAGAGAGCGCCGGCATGGTGGACGAAGGTGTGCCGCCCGCGCCGCGGGTGACGCCACGTCCGGCGACCGGGTTCCTCGCATGAACACCGGCATGAACCCCGCGACCAACTCCGTGGAGCGCGTCTTCCGCAACGCAGGCGTCACCGGGTGGTTGCACGCGGTCGACATCGACGACGGGCGTGAGGTGGGCCTGCGGGCCGACGAGCCGGTGGTGCTCGCGTCGGTCTTCAAGGTGCCCCTGCTGCTGGAACTGCACCGCCAGGCCGAGCGCGGGCTGCTCGACCTCACCGAACGCGTCGGCGTGCCGGCGGCGGACCGTACGGCTGGGGGCACCGGGCTGGCGGCGATGCTGGACGACGCCACGCTGTCGCTGCGCGACCTGGCCTACCTGATGATGGCGGTGAGCGACAACACCGCGGCCGACGTGCTGCTCGCCCGGGTGGGCCGGGAGGCGGTCAACGCGCTGCTCGACGGCCTCGGGCTGACGGCGACGCGGGTGGTGCAGAACTGCCGCGACATGCTCACCAGCCTGTGGGTGGACGCGGGCGTGGCGGACCAGTCGGCCGTGACCCAGGCGTGCACCGACCCCGAGGTGGTGGCGCGGCTGCGCGCGCTCGACCCGGCGCTGGGCAACCGGAGCACGCCGCGTGAGATGACCCGGCTGCTGGCCTTGATCTGGCGTGACGAGGCGGCGGGAGCGGCCTCCTGCGCGGCGATCCGCCGCCTCATGGCCCTGCAGGTGTGGCCGCACCGGCTGGCCTCGGGGTTCCCGTTCGACGACGTCGCGGTGAGCGGCAAGACGGGCACGCTGCCCACGCTCCGCAACGAGGTCGGGGTGGTCGAGTATCCCGACGGCGGACGCTACGCCGTCGCCGTGTTCACCCGGTCGTTCGGCACGGCGCAGAACCAGCCGCGCGCCGACGCCGCGATCGGGGCCGCCGCCCGGATGGCGATCGACCAGCTCAGAACCCACATATGACGGACCCTTTCTATGTGGGCAGGGAGGGTGACATGCGGCCCAAGCGTGGCAAAGATGGGGGCATGGTCGAGGAAGGCGCTCTGCTCTGGGAACCCACGCCCGACGTCGTACGTGCGGCCCGGATCACCCGTTACATGGAACGACTGGGCCGTACGGGGGACTACGAGGACGTCTGGAAGTGGTCGGTCGAGTCTCCGGCCGACTTCTGGACATCCATATGGGACTACTTCGGCGTGGTCGGTACGCGTGGCGACGGGCCCGTCATCCAAGGAACGATGCCGGACGCCGAATGGTTCGCGGGATCGGCCCTGAATTACGCCGAGAACGCGCTGCGCGGCCACCCCGGCAGGACGGCGGTCGTCTTCCGCAACGAATCGGGCAGCCGATGGCAGTACTCGCTCGGCGAGCTCCGCGAGGAGGTCGCGCGGGTCCGGGCGGGCCTCGTGCGGCTGGGCGTCGGGCGTGGTGACCGGGTCGCCGCCTACGTCCCGAACATCCCCGAGGCCCTCATCGCCTTCCTGGCCACCGCCTCGCTCGGGGCGATCTGGTCCTCCTGCTCGCCCGACTTCGGCGCGCCCAGCGTGACCGACCGGTTCGCCCAGATCGAGCCGAAGGTGCTGGTCGCGGTGGACGGCTACCGCTACGGCGGCAAGGCGTACGACCGGTCGGAGGTGGTGCGCGAGATCGCCGGGAAGCTGCCGACGCTGCAGGCCACCGTCTGGATCCCCGTGCTCGGCGCCGACGCGCCCGACGACGCCGCCGGCACCACACTGAGCTGGGACGACCTGCGCGCCGAGACCGCGCCGCTGGAGTTCGAGCGGGTGCCCTTCGGTCATCCCCTGTGGGTGCTGTACTCGTCCGGCACCACCGGCCTGCCCAAGCCCATCGTCCACGGTCACGGCGGGATCGTGCTGGAGCACCTCAAGTCGCTGTCCTTCCACCAGGACCTCGGCGAGGGCGATGTGTTCTTCTGGTACACCACCACCGGCTGGATGATGTGGAACTACCTCATCGGCGGCCTGCTGGTGGGGTCCACGGTCCTGCTGTACGACGGCAGCGCGGCCCACCCCGACACCGGCGCCCTGTGGCGGCTCGCCGCCGAGGAGGGCGTGACGTACTTCGGCACCGGAGCGCCGTACATCATGGCGTCGATGAAGGCCGGGGTGAAGCCGCAGGGGCTCGACCGGCTGCGCGGGATCGGCTCGACCGGCTCGCCGCTGCCGCCCGAGGGGTTCGCCTGGGTCTATTCGGACGTGAAGCCCGACGTGCAGCTCGGCTCGTTCTCCGGCGGCACGGACGTGTGCACCGGGTTCGTGGGCGCGGTGCCGCTGCTGCCGATCCGGGCCGGCGTGATCCCGTGCCGCTGCCTCGGCGCGTCCGTCGAGTCCTTCGACCCCGCGGGCGCCTCGATCGTGGGCGAGGTGGGGGAGCTCGTCATCACCCGGCCCATGCCGTCCATGCCGGTCATGTTCTGGAACGACCCCTCGGGCGACCGCTACCGGGAGTCGTACTTCGCCGACTACCCGGGCGTCTGGCGGCACGGCGACTGGATCAAGATCCTCCCCGACGGCGGCTGCGTCATCTACGGCCGCTCCGACTCGACCCTGAACCGCGGCGGCGTGCGGATGGGCACCAGCGAGTTCTACCGGGTCGTGGAGCGCTTCGAGGAGATCGCCGACAGTCTCGTCATCGACACCGGACAGCTGGGCCAGGAGGGCAGGCTGCTGCTGTTCGTCACCCTGGCCGACGGCGCGGCGCTGTCCGACGAGCTGACCTCTCGCCTGCGCACGGCCCTGCGCACCGAGCTGTCGCCCCGGCACGTGCCCGACGAGATCCACGTGGTCCCCGGCATCCCGAGGACGCTGTCGGGCAAGAAGCTGGAGGTCCCCGTACGGAAGATCCTGCTCGGCACGCCGGTCGAGAAGGCCGCCAACCCCGACGCCATGGCCAACCCCGAGGTCCTCACCCATTTCGCGCCCGAGCAGTGACTGTGGCCCGGACGAAGCGCTCGCCCCATTCGCGGACGTACGCGACGAACTCCGGCGGACCCAGCACCTCGAACTCCGCGCCCACGTTGCCCAGCGCCTGAATCGGCCAGTCTAGTGATACCAGCGGCGGCCGACGGTGACCAGCCGGTAGGGCTCGACCTCCCGCGGGGAGGGCTCGCGGCCCCGCGCGGCGTAGGAGAAGCGCAGCCGCTCCTCGTCACGGCAGGCCTGGGCGACGACGGTCAGCACGTCCACGGCGACGACCGGTTGCGCCGGGGTCGTGGAGACCATCGCCTCGCTCAGGACGTCCACGCGGCGGCGCAATCCGCGCCCGCCCAGCGGCGGTGGGTCTGCAGGAGGGACAGCGCAGCCGGAGGGTGCGTGAGCTCGTGTTCGCCATGGCTCCAGTCTGTCCGGACTTCCGGCCGGAAAGTGGCCGGAAGCCTCCCTAGCGTGGATCTCGAAGCCCTGCGGAAGGAAACAGGAATGATCACTCGTGAGATCCGGCTGGCCGCGCCCGTCACCGGCGAGCCGGGCCCCGGCCACTTCACCGTCGCCGAGACCGAGGTGGGCGGCGAGGTGACCGTCAGGACCGACTACGTGGGGCTGGCCGCGACCTACCTGGAGCTGATGCGGGCCGACTGCCGGATCCCGGTGCCCGCCTGGCAGCCCGGTGACCGCGTGGGGGCCGCCGTCGAGGGCACCGTGGTCCGGTCCGGAAGCCCGGATCTCGCCGTGGGCGAGGGAATCACGGTCTTCTTCGACGTCGTGGACGGCATCGAGCAGGTGCCCGGGGCGTTCCTGTCCCTGCTCAAGGGCTCCTACCGGGGCAACGTCGCGGTGCGGCTGACGTGAGCGTGCTCTCCCCGCGCGCGCTCAACCGGGCGCTGTTGCACCGGCAGTTCCTGGTGGAGCGCACCGGCCGCACCGCGCTGCAGGTGCTCGGACACCTGGTCGCCATGCAGGCACAGGAGCCGAACTGGCCCTACGTCGGACTGTGGAGCCGCGTCGACGGCTTCACCCAGGCCCAGCTGAGCGTCCTGCTGGAGGAGCGGACGGTGGTCCGCTCGGCGCTGCTGCGCAGCACCCAGCACCTGGCCGTGGCCGGCGACTTCCGCCGGTTCCGTCCCGTGCTGCAACCGGTTCTCGACCGTACGGCGAGCACGCCGTACTTCAGGCGGGTGAGCGGGGAACTCGACACCGGCGAGCTCACGGCGGCCGGAGCGCGGATCCTGGCGGGCCGGACGCTGCCCCGGCGGGAGCTGGCCCGGCTGCTGGCGCTGCGCTACCCCGGCAGGGAGGGGAAGATCCTGGCCGGGGAGGTGGAGCTGAGAACCCCGCTGGTCCATACCCCCGAGACCGCGACGTGGGGCAGTTGGGGCACCCGGAACGCCGTCTCGGTCACCCGCGCCGAGGACTGGCTCGGTGCGCCCATGACACCGGCCTCGACCCAGGAACTGGTCCGGCGCTATCTGGCGGCCTACGGCCCGGCCGGTGTCATGGACGTGCAGGCGTGGTCGGGGCTGACGCGGCTGCGCGAGGTGATCCACGCCATGCGCGGCGAGCTGCGCTGCCATCGCGACCCCGAGGGCAGGGAGCTGTTCGACCTGCAGTTCGACGGGGAGACCGCGCCGGAGCTGCCTGATCCCGGCACACCGGTTCCCGTGCGGTTCCTGCCCGCTTTCGACAATCTGCTGCTCGGCCACGCCGACCGGACCCGGGTGATCAGTGACGCCGACCGCAAGCGGGTGATGCCGGGTGCGGCGATGGTGCTGCCGACCTTCCTCGTGGACGGGTTCGTCCACGGCAGCTGGTCGGTCAAGGACGGCACGCTGCGGCTCGTCCCGTTCCGGCCGTTGCGGGCGGCCGAAAGGGACGAGGTGACGGAGGAGGCCGAACGCCTGCTGCCGTTCCTGGGGGCCGCGAACGTCGCGTACGGGTGAGGCGGTCAGGAGACGAGGGCGTACGCGCGAACGGGGAAGGTGCCCATGCCGGACACGGCGACGGGCGCCGCGTGGAACCGGAACCCGGTGTGCGGCAGCCGTTCCAGACCGCGCATGTGCTCGATGATCGGGATGCCCGCGGTGAGCAGGGCGGTGTGGGCCGGGCGGAGCCCGTCGGCCATGTCGTCGATGTTGACGCTGTCGATGCCGACGAGGGCCGGTTGCCGGTCGGCGAGCAGGGCGGCCGCGTCCGCCGTCAGGAAGGGATGCTCCGGGTCGCCGTAGGACGGGCCGCCCCAGTGTCTGTCCCAGCCCGTACGCAGCAGGACCGCGCGGCCCGTGACGTCGACGCTCTCGAACACCTCGGTGCCGATGCCGCGCCCGGGGGAGCCGGAGACGTCGATCAGCAGGCCGGGGACGTCGACCAGCCGGGACAGGTCGACCTGGGCCAGGTCCTCGCCGTCCGCGAGCCGGTGGAACGGCGTGTCGAGGTAGGTGCCGGTGTTCGCCACCATCGCGATGCGGCCGATCTGGAACTCGGTGCCCGGGGCGTACCGGCCCCGGGAATCCTCGCGCGTCAGGTGGTCGCCGATCTCCGGTGCGGGCAGGCCCGGATAGGTGATCATGCCGTGCCTGACCACATGACTGAGTTCGACGACACGGCCGCGCGGGTGCTGCTGATCCTGGGATGTCACGTGTTCATTGTCGACGACGTCGCCAGGACCCGTTCGTACGCCTCCTGGAGCAGTTGGGACGCGCGCGGGCGGTCGGGGTAGGGGCGGGGGATGCCCAGGTGCGCCTCGCGCAGTTCGTCCATCAGGTCCTCCCAGAGGGGCGGGCCGCCCTCCTCCAGCAGCCGCGCCCGGACGGTCAGCTCCGGTGTCGTCGGCCGATGGCGCAGGCCCCAGGAACCGAGCGCGACCATGACCGGGACCGTCTGGATGCCCGCTTCGGTGAGGCTGTAGGTCCCTCGCCGTCCCCGTCCCGCGTCCTCATGGGTCAGCAGGCCTCCGGCGACGAGGGCCTTGAGACGGCTGCTGAGGATGTTCGACGCGATCCCCTCCTCGGAGTTGGCGAGCAGGTCGCGAAAGTGCCGGCGCCCGCCGAAGACCACGTCGCGCAGGACGATGAGGCTCCATCTGTCTCCGAACGCCTCCACTGCCGCGTTGATCGCACATCCCGACCGCGGCTCGTCTCGCATGGCCGACCTCCAACTGATTGCGTTTTGCCACCACCTAGTCTACAGTTCCTCTCGGTAGTTGCAATCCGCAAGCAGTGGTCGAAAACAGGAGATCAGCAATGTCTCGTGTCAGAGTGCACAACTTCTCCGTCTCACTGGACGGCTTCGCCACTGGCGAGGGGCAGAGCCTGGACGAGCCGTTCGGCCACGCCGGCGGACGGCTCCACGAGTGGTTCTTCACGACCCGGACCTTCCACGCCATGCAGGGGAAGCCCGGCGGCGGCACCGGGGTCGACGACGCCGTCACCGGTACGTGGGACGCGGGCATCGGCGCGGAGATCATGGGCCGCAACAAGTTCGGGCCGCAGCGCGGCCCGTGGGAGGACCACGAGTGGACCGGATGGTGGGGGCCGAACCCGCCGTTCCACACGCCGGTCTTCGTTCTGACCCACCACCCCCGGCCCTCGGTGGAGATGGAGGGGGGCACCACGTTCCACTTCGTCGACGCCACCCCCGAGGAGGCGCTTCGGCAGGCCCGCGAGGCCGCGGGCGGACTCGACGTGCGGATCGGCGGCGGGCCGAGCACCGTCCGCCAGTTCCTGGCCGCGGACCTGGTCGACCACATGCACGTCGCCGTCGTCCCGATCATCCTCGGCCGCGGCGAACGGCTGTGGGACGGGCTCGAAGGACTGGAGAAGCGATTCCGGATCGAGTCCGTGACCACCCCGAGCGGCGTCACCCACATGACCTTCACACGACGCTAGCCCCCTGAAAGGCTGACAGACATGACCGAGAACATCACGTCCAAGGACGGCACGACCCTCGCCGTCGACACGATCGGCCAGGGCGCGCCGGTGATCCTCGTCGGCGGCGCGTTCAACGACCGCTCGACGGTGGCCGGGCTCGGCGCCGAGCTCGCGTCGGCGTTCACCGTCGTGACCTACGACCGGCGCGGCCGGGTGGGCAGCGACGACAAGAGCGACGACTACCAGGTGGCCAACGAGGTCGACGACCTGGCGGCCGTCATCGAGCACGTGGGCGGCCGGGCCTCGGTGTTCGGCCACTCCTCTGGGGCCATCCTCGTGCTGGAGGGGGCCATGCGCGGGCTGCCGATCGACCGGGTGGCCGTCTACGAGCCGCCGTACTGCGCGGACGAGGACCAGCCGAGGCCGGCGGCCGACATCTACGACCGGCTCAAGGCCCTGGTCGCCGCCGGTGACCGCGACGGCGCGGTGGAGCTGTTCCTCCACGAGGCGGTCGGGGTTCCGGCCGAGGCGATCGCCGGGATGAAGTCCGGTGAGGGGTGGTCGTTCATGGCCGACAAGGCGCCCAGCCTGCCGTACGACGTGCTGGTCAGCGCGCCCTGGCAGGTGATGCCGTTCGACCGGCTCGCGGGGATCGCCGTGCCGGTGCTTGCGGTCTACGGCGACCAGACCGCGCCGAACCTGGCGGAGGGGACGAAGGCCGTCGCGGCGACCGTGCCCGGCGCCGAACTGACGGTGATGCCCGGAGAGGACCACGCGGTCTTGCAGCGGCCCGCGGCGCTGGCGCAGATCCTCACGAAGTTCTTCGGCTGAGCGTCCTCCGGCGCCGGACGCCGGAAACTGTCGGAGCGGGCGGATACCTTCGAGTCGGCATGCATATCGACGGCGCGACCACTGAGTCGATCGGCACTGAGTCGATCGGCAGCGGGCTGATCGGCAGGGAGCATCCTGCCGCGATGCTGCGCGCCGAGATCGCCAGGGCGGTCGGCAGCCACGGCGGCCTGACGCTGGTCGCCGGCGAGGCCGGCATCGGCAAGACCACGCTCGTCACCAGCGCGGCCGAGGAGGCAAGGCGTCTGGGCGCGCTGGTCCTCAGCGGATCGTGCTGGGACTCCGACAGCGCCCCCGGCTACTGGCCGTGGGTGCAGATCCTGCGGGGGCTGCGGCGGTGCGCCGCGCCCGGGGAGTGGGCGGCGGCCGAGGACGCCGCGGGCGCCGGACTGGCCGCGCTGCTCGGCGAGTCGCCGAGCGCCGACGCGGCCGAGGGCTTCCGGCTGTACGACGCGGTGACGAGCGCCCTGGTGGCGGTGTCCCAGAGCCGTCCCCTGGTGGTCGTGCTCGAAGACCTCCACTGGGCGGACGCCGCGTCGCTCAGGCTGCTGGAGTTCGCGGCCCAGCACACCTGGTTCGAGCGGGTGCTGCTGGTGGGCACCTACCGCGACGTGGAGGTGGAGTCGGCGGACCATCCGCTGCGGCCTCTCGTGCTGCCGCTCGTGGCGCGGGCGACCACGGTCACCCTGACCGGCCTCGAACGCGAGGAGGTCGGCGCGCTGATGACCCGCGCCGCCGGCCGGAATCCGTCCGCCGACCTCGTCGCCGAGGTGCACCGGCGCACCGGCGGCAACCCCTTCTTCGTCGAGCAGACGGCGCGGCTGTGGCGCAGCGGCGGTTCGGTCACCACGATCGCTCCCGGCGTCCGCGACACCCTGATGCGGCGGCTGTCCCTGCTGCCCACACCGGTCGTCGACCTTCTCGTCACCGCCGCGGTGCTCGGGCGTGAGTTCCACCGCCAGGTGCTGGCCGCCGTCGCCGCGGCTCCCGTCCTCCACGTGGAACGGCTGCTCGACCAGGCGGTGGCCGCCCGGCTCGTGGCGGCGAAGGGCGGGGAGGAGTTCGCGTTCGCGCACGACCTGGTCCGCCAGACGCTCTACGAGTCTCTCGACGAGAAGACGGCATCCCGGCGGCACGCCGCGGTCGTCCACGCCGTCGACCGGTCGCCCGCCCTCGCCGAGCATGTGCTCCCCGCCGACGTGGCCCGGCACGCCTATCTCGCCGGTGACCACGTCGAGCCGGCCCACGCGGCGGAACGGCTGCTCTCCGCGGCCCGTGACGCCGCCGCTCGCCTGGCCGGCGAGGAGGCGCTCGGGCACTATCGCAGGGCGCTCGAACTGGCCGCCGTCGCCGGCGAGCCGCGCCGTCGTGTCGTGATCGCGCTCGAACTCGGCCGCGAGCTCTACCACGGGGACGACCGCGACGGCGGCCGGCGTGCGTTCGAGGAGGCGGCCGCCGTCGCCCGGGAGGCCGCCGAGCCCGAGCTGGTCGCCCGGGTGGCGCTGTCCGTCTACGCGGCCTGTGGCGGCGACGGCGGTCCACTGGCCGCCGACCTGCTGCGGGAGGCGCACGGGGCGCTGGTCCGGGACGGCCGGACCTCCGACGAGCTCTCCCTCGACCACCTCGCGCGGGAGCTGGCCATCCACGTGGCGCTGCTCGCCCGGCACGGCGAGGACGACGAGGCGCTGGCCTTCAGCCTGTGGGCCTTCCACGACGCCATCTGGGGTCCCGGCACCGCACCGGAGAGGGCGGCGCTCACCGGAGAGCTGCTGACCCTGGCGCGCCGCACCGGCGACGTGGAGATGGAGAGCATCGCCGCCGCGTTGCGCTGGGTGGCTCTGCTCGAGCAGGGCGACCCCGCCTATCTCGGCCAGTTCCGCGAGTTCGTCGCGCTCGGCGGCAGCGCCGACCTGCCGCGCCTCGACATGGCCACGGCCAGCGACCGCAGCATCATCGCCGCGCTCACGGGCGACTTCGACCAGGCGGAGACCCTGCTCGACGAGCTCGCCGCGTTCGAGCACGGGCACGACAACTTCGCGTACATGCTGGACCACCACCGCTGGGCGGTGCGGATGCTCCAGGGCCGCGACGACGGCCTCGACGAGATCCACCGAACCCTGCGCAGGAGCCGGCACCCCTGCCCGGGCCTGCTGGAGGCGATGACCGCGCTGCGGAGGGGAGACGGCGCGACCGCGCTGCGCCACCTGCGCGACACCGTGGCCAGAGGCGAGCCGCGGCGTTCGATCCGGCCCCTGTGGCTGCGGTTCCAGGCCATGGCCGCCGCGTGGTCGCGCGACCCTGAGTTGTGCGAGAAGGCGAGGGCCGAGCTCGACCCCTACCTCGGCAATTGGGCGGTGTCGATGTACGGCTGGGACATCGGCGGCCCGGTGGTCCTCCTGCGTGCTCTCGTCGACGCGGCGCAGGAACGCTGGGACGAGGCGATCGACGGGTTCACCGCCGCCTGGCACTCCGCCGATCTGCTCCTCGCCCGCCCGTGGTCCGTCGAGGCGCGGGCGCATCTCGGCGAGGCGCTGCTGCGGCGGGGCCGCCCGGGCGACGCGGAGAAGGCCGGGAAGCTGCTGGACGACGTGGAGGGCGAAGCGGCCCGGCTCGGCATGCGGCACATCCTGGAGCGCGCCCGCAGGAGCCGTGCGCCCGGCCCCGGAGCCGAGTTCCGGCGGGACGGAGCGGTCTGGACCCTGGGGTTCGACGGCCACACCGTTCACCTGCCCGACGCCAAGGGCCTGCGCGACCTCCACTGCCTGCTGGGCCATCCCGGGACCGACCTGTCCGCCGTACGGCTGCTCGACCCGGAGGGCGGGGAGCTCGTCGTCGCCGCCCGGGGGATGGGCGGCGACGCGGTCCTCGACGAGGAGGCCAAGGCGCGCTACCGGCGCCGGCTCGCCCTGCTCGACGAGGAGATCGACCGGGCGGCCGAGCGGGGAGACGACGGCCGGGCGGCGGAGTTCGACAGGGAACGGGCGGCCCTGCTGGCAGAGCTGCGCTCCGCCTCCGGGCTCGGCGGGCGCGACCGCCGCCTCGGCGACGAGGCCGAGCGCGCCCGCAAGGCCGTCACCGCCCGCATCCGTGACGTGCTGCGCAAGCTCGACCGGCTTCATCCCGCGATGGCCGCCCATCTGCGCGCGGCGGTCTCCACCGGCGCCACCTGCCGCTACCAGCCCGACCACGAGATCACCTGGCGCCTGTGACCTATTTGCGGTTGTAGAGGCGCATGGTCAGCGCGCCGAAGACCACGATCGACACCGCGCCGCTGACCAGCACCCACGTGATCTCCCCGGTGTCCGGGCTGCCCGCCATCAGCGAACGCGCCGCGGTGACCAGGTGGGAGATGGGGTTCACCCCGACGAACGCCTGCAGCCAGCCCGGCATGGTCTGCGGGTCCACGTAGACGTTGCTGAGGAAGGTGAGCGGGAACAGCACCAGCATGCTGACCCCCATCACCGACTTCTCGCTGCGCAGCAGCAGCCCGAACATCGTCCAGATCCACGAGAACGCGAACGAGAAGGCCACCAGCAGCGCGATCGCGGCCACCACGCCGGCGACCCCGCCCTGCGGGCGGAAGCCCAGCACCAGGCCGACGACGAGGATGACCGTCGCGGCCATCGTGTAGCGGAACGCGTCGCCGAGCAGGTAGCCGACCATGGTCGACGGCCGCCAGATCGGCAGCGTACGGAAGCGGTCGAAGACGCCCTTCTCGATGTCCTTGTTGACCTCGACCCCGGTGTACATCGTGATCATCACGACGCTCGTCACCATGATGCCCGGCAGCAGGAACTGCAGATACTCCGTCGGCGAGCCCGCCAGCGCACCGCCGAACAGGTAGGTGAACATCAAGGTCATCATGATCGGGAACGCGGTGACGTCGAACAGCTGCTCGGGCACGTGCTTGATCTTCAGCATCGCCCGCCAGCCGAACGTCAGCGAGGCCGACAGGGCGCCGGGACGCGGCGGGCGGGCCCCGGGAGCCAGGACCGCGCCCAGCGTGTCGGCCGCGGGGACGAAGGACGTGCCGGTCTCGGTGGTCGTGGTACTCATGCCGCCGCCTCCTTCACTTCCTCGTCGGTGGCCGGTTCCCCGGGGGGCGCGCCTGTCAGCGCGAGGAAGGCCTCGTCGAGGCTGGGCTGGCCGAGGGAGAAGTCGTCCACGACGATGCCCGACGCCGCCAGCGCCGCGAGGGCGCGCGAGGCCCGCTCCGCACCGGCGTCGGCGTCCTCTCCGGAGATGCGGGCGGTCAGGGCCACGGGATCGGCCTCCAGGTGGACCTGCGTGTTCAGCTCCTTGGCCAGCACCCGCTCGGCCTCGGGCCGTTGCGCGGCGTCCCGCAGCCGCACGTGCACCGACCCCGAGCCGACCGACGACTTGAGCTCGCCGGGCGTGCCCTCGGCGATGACTCTGCCGTGGTCGATGACCGCGACGCGCCCGGCGAGCCGGTCGGCCTCGTCCAGATACTGCGTGGTCAGCAGCACGGTCGTGCCGTGGGCGACGACGATCCTCACGATGTCCCAGACCTGGTTGCGGCTGCGCGGGTCGAGGCCGGTCGTGGGCTCGTCCAGGAACAACAGGTCGGGCGTGTTGAGGATGCTGGCCGCGATGTCCAGCCTCCTGCGCATGCCGCCCGAGTAGTTCTTGACCTGCCGGCCGGCGGCCTCGGTCAGCCCGAACGCCTCGAGCAGCCGCATGGCCCTGTCCCTGGCGGCGGCCTTCCTGTGGCCCAGCAGCCTGCCGAGCAGGACCAGGTTCTCCATCCCGGTCATCTCCTCGTCCACCGAGGCGTACTGACCCGTCAGGCTCACCCGGCCGCGTACGGCGTCGGGCTCGCGCAGCACGTCGTGGCCGAACACCCTGGCCTCGCCGCCGTCCGGGCGCAGCAGGGTCGCCAGCATCTTGACCGCGGTGGTCTTGCCCGCCCCGTTGGGGCCGAGCACGCCGTACACGGTGCCCGCGGGCACGGTGAGGTCGAGCCCGTCCACCGCGCGGTTCTCGCCGAATGTCTTGACCAGGCCCGATGTCTCTATCGCCAGATCTGTTGTCCGGTCCCGCATGATCTGTCGTCTCCGTTCCGTTCAGCCGTTCACGGAAGAGGCGCCAGATCCGCCGCACAGGCCCGCTAGATCCGATCTAGCGGGCGGCACGGCAGGAGACCGTGGGCCAGGTCCGGTTGCCGTGGTGCTTGATCGTCACCCCCCAGGTGTTGCCGTGGCCGTCGGGCCTGGCGGTCATGACGGTCCTGGCGGGGTTCCACGTGGCGCTGACGTTCCAGGTCGCGATGATCTTCTCGGGATGCGGCAGGGTCATGGTCACGACCCAGTCGTCCGAGCCCGTGACGGTGACGCGCAGGCTGTACCGGTCGGGCCACTTCGCGCCCGCGGAGAGCGTCGCGGTGCAACTCCTCCCGGGAGACTGCGCCGGGCTGGGCGAGGGGCCGGGAACGGCGGCGTTGAGGGCGTCGAGGACCGCCGTGTAGGCGGGTTTCTTGTCGCCGTCGCCGTCGAACAGCAGCGGGGTGTCGCTGCTTCGCCAGGAGTCGGGGTCGCGCACGCCCCACACCGTGATGCCGTCGCAGCGCGGGACGGCCAGGCAGTCGCCGACCACGGCGGCGTACGTCGCGGCCGGGGCGCCCTGGACGTCCAGCTCGGTGATCTGGACGTCGACCCCGAGCGCGGCGAAGTTCTGCAGCGTGGTGCGGAAGTTGGCGTCGTAGGGGCTGCCGCCGGCGAAGTGGGACTGGAAGCCGACGCAGTCGATGGGCACGCCGCGCTGCTTGAAGTCCTTCACCATGGCGTAGACGCCCTGGGTCTTGGCCCAGGTCCAGTTCTCGATGTTGTAGTCGTTGTAACACAGCTTGGCGGCCGGGTCGGCGGCCCGCGCGGCGCGGAAGGCGACCTCGATCCAGTCGTCGCCGGTGCGCTGGAAGTTCGAGTCACGCCGGGCTCCGGTGCCGTCGGCGAAGGCCTCGTCGACCACGTCCCAGGCGTAGATCCTGCCCTTGTAGTGGGCCATCACGCCGTTGATGTGGTCGACCATCGCCTGACGCAGCGCGCTGCCGCTGAGGCTCTGCAGCCACTGCGGCTGCCCGGAGTGCCAGACCAGGGTGTGGCCGCGGACCCGCTTGCCGTTCTGCACGGCCCAGTCGACGATCCGGTCGGCGCTGGTGAAGACGAACTGGCCCTGCCGGGGTTCGGTGGCGTCGAGCTTCATCTCGTTCTCGGGCGTCACCATGTCGAACTCGCGGCCCGCGATCGTGGTGTACGCCGGGTCGCCGAGCTTGCTCCCGTTGATCGCCGTGCCGAAGTAGCGGCCGCTGCGCGCCGCCGCCGTGCCCAGCGTGGTGCCGGGCGTGTCGGCGGATGTGTCGGCGATGGCGATCGCCGCGAGGCCCATCGACAGCGCGGCGACGGCGCCGAGGACGAGCATGCGGCGGATCACGGGTCGTGCCATGACCTTGAGGGGTTCCACAGCGTCCGTCCTTCCTCATGGCGAATGTTTCGGAGTTTCACCGAAATATTGCGGATCGACAAGACTTGGGTCGTACGCCGCCTCGGTTCCGGGAACCGTGACATCTGTCGTGGGCGGGTCGTGACAGATGGCGGGGGTCCGCACCGGGGTGGCGGCGGAGGCTTGCCGTATGAACATTCACGACGGCGCCCCCGCCCTGTCCGTCGCGGGGCTGCGCAAGACGTACGGCGAGACCCGTGCGGTCGACGGGATCGACCTGGTGGTGGACCGGGGGGAGGTGGTGGCCCTGCTCGGCCCCAACGGCGCGGGCAAATCCACCACGATCGACATGGTCGTCGGGCTGGCCCGCCCGGACGCCGGGGAGATCGCCGTGTTCGGCGCGTCTCCCCATGAGGCGGTGCGCCGCGGCGTGGTGGGCGTGATGCCGCAGGAGGGCGCGCTGCTCGACGACGTGACCGTCCGGGAGACGGTGGCGTTGATCGCGTCCTTGCACCGCACGCCGCTGCCCGTGGAGGAGGCGCTGAGCCGCGCCGGGGTGGCCGACCTCGCCGACCGGCGGGCCGCGCTGCTGTCCGGCGGCCAGAAGCAGCGGGTCCGGTTCGCCATGGCACTGGTGCCCGGCCCCGACCTGCTGGTGCTCGACGAGCCGACGGCGGCCATGGACGTGACGGCCAGGCGCGAGTTCTGGCAGTCGATGCACGCCCTCGCCGAGACCGGCCGCACCGTGCTGTTCTCCACCCACTACCTGGAGGAGGCAGAGGCGTACGCGGACCGGGTCGTGCTGATGCACGCGGGCCGCGTCGTGGCCGACGGCCCGGTGTCCGCGGTCATGGCCGAGGTGTCCGGCCGTACGGTGACCGCGACCGTGCCCGGCGCCCGCGCCGAGGACCTGGGCGTGCTGCCGGGCGTGACGGCGGCGCACGTCCGCGACGGCAGGGCCGAGCTGCGCTGCACCGACTCGGACCTGGTCGTACGGGAGCTGCTGACGCGCTATCCCGAGGCCAGGGACGTCGAGGTCGGCGCGCTGGGCCTGGAGGACGCCTTCCTGCGCCTGACCGGAGCCTCGGAGGCCGTGCGATGACCGGATATCTCGCGTTCGAGATCAGGCGGACCCTGCGCGACGCCAAGTTCCTGTTGTTCGCGGTCGCCCTGCCGGTGGGGCTCTACCTGCTGATGGCCGACCGTTTCGTCGACCAGGGCGCTCCCGCGTCGTACGTCATGGGCGGCGTCGCGGCGTTCGGGGCGATGAAGGCCGCGCTCGACGTCGGCGCCCGTGCGGCGGTGGAGCGCGGCATCGGCTGGCAGCGCCAGCTGCGGCTGACCCCGCTCAGCGGCGGCGGCTACCTGCTGGCCAAGGCGTCGGTGGCGATGGTCGTGGCGCTGCCGCCGGTGGCCGGGGTGTCGCTGGTCGCCGCGCTCGTCGGCGGGGTGCGCCTGTCTGCCGGCGGGTGGGCGCTGGCCGTGCTCGGCGTGTGGGCGGGCACGGTGCCGTTCGCCCTGCTCGGCCTGCTGATCGGCCAGTTCGCCACCGCCCAGAACCTGCAGGCCTACCAGGGGGCGGTGGTGCTGGTGCTGAGCTTCGTCGGGGGGCTGTTCATCCCGGTGAGCACGTTCCCGCAGGCGCTCGCGACGGTGGCCGAGGTCCTGCCGAGCTACTGGCTCGCGCAGATCGGGCACGCCGCCGCGCTCGGCGCCGGCGGCGGGAACGACGGCTGGCAGGCCGCGCTGGTCCTGGCGCTGTACGCGCTCGTGCTGGGCGCCGCCGTGGCCGTCCGGTATCGCCGAGACACCGCTCGGGCCTAGGGTGGCTGACGTGGGCGAGCAGGACGTGTGGGGCCGTTCCGCCTGGCCCACGTGGGACCGGGCGGGACCAGCCTCCCGTGTGGCCCACATCCGTGGCGTCGTCGTGCTGTCGCTCCTCCTGGTCTGGCCGCTGTGGGAGGCGCTGGGACCGGACGGGGCCTGGCCGAAGGCCCCGGCCCTGCGGATCGCGATCGGCGTCGTCACGCTCGTGTACGCGGCGGGCTGGCTCGGCGCCATGGTCGCCGGGGTCCGCCTGCCGCCCCGGCGGCGGATCCTGCTCGTCGGGACGCTGTTCGCGCTGGCGGTCGTGGCGGCCCTGCTGCGCAACGGCCCGCTCTACCTCGGCCACGCCGGCGTGTTCAGCTTCGTGCTCGCGGTGGCGGCCTGGCTGCTCCCGGCGCGCTGGGGCGTGCTGCTCGCGGTGGCGATCTGGGTGGTCCAGGTGCTCGCGTACTGCTCGGCCCCCGGTCCGGTTCATTGGGAGCATGTGGGCGGGCTCGTCCCCGGGATCGTGATCCCGGTGGCCGTGGCGCTGCTGATCCGGCTCGTCGTCCAGCTCGGCCAGGCCCGCGAGGAGATCGCGGCGCTGGCCGCCGCGGCGGAGCGCGACCGGCTGGCCAGGGACCTCCACGACGTGCTCGGGCACAGCCTGACCACGATCACCGTGAAGACCGGCCTGGCCCGCCGGGTGCTGGAGAGCGGCGGCGACCCCGAACAAGCGCTGGCCGAGTTGCGCGACGTCGAGCGGCTGTCGCGGCAGGCGCACAGCGAGGTGCGCCTGACCGTGTCCGGCCGCCGCCGGCCGTCGCTCGCCGCCGAACTGGCGGGGGCGCGCGCCGCGCTGCGGGCCGCCGGGATCAGCGCCGTCCTGCCGCCGTCCGCGCCTCACGTGCCGGCCGAACTGGCCGAGCCCTTCGCGTACGTCCTGAGGGAGGCGGTCACCAACGTGATCCGGCACAGCGGCGCCACGCGGTGCGAGGTGGTGCTCGGAGACGACTGGCTGGAGGTGCGCGACAACGGCCACGGGCAGAAGGCGGCGAAGCCGGGCAACGGCCTGTCCGGGCTGGCCGAACGGCTGCGCGCCGTCGGCGGGCGGATCGAGGCGGGCCCGCTGCCCGCGGGCGGCTTCCGGCTGCGGGCGAGCCGCGCATGATCAGGGTGTTGCTCGCCGACGACCAGGCGCTCGTACGCGGCGCGCTGGCGGCGATGCTCGCGCTGGAGCCCGACATCGAGGTGGTGGCCCAGGTCGGCTCGGGCGAGGAGGTCGTCGAGGCGGCGCGGCGCAGCCGGCCGGACGTGGCGCTGCTGGATGTGCAGATGCCGGGCAGGGACGGTTTGGCAGTCACCGCCGACCTGCGCGCCGCGCTCCCGTCCTGCCGGGTGGTGATCTGTACGACCTTCGGGCGGCCGGGCTACTTCGCCCGTGCCATGGAGAACGGCGCCTCGGGCTTCGTCGTGAAGGACGCGCCGCCGGAGCACCTGGTCGACACGGTGCGCCGGGTCCACGCGGGCCTGCGCGTGGTCGATCCCGCCCTGGCGGCCGAGTCGCTCGCCAGCGGGTCGAGCCCGCTGACCGCGCGGGAGCGCGACGTGCTTCGTGCGGCCCGGCAGGGCGGCACCGTGGCGGAGATAGCGCGCAGCCTGCACCTGTCCGCCGGGACCGTACGCAACCACCTGTCGGCGGCGATCGGCAAAACCGGCGCGAGCACCCGCGCCGAGGCCGCACTGATAGCCGACGAGCACGGCTGGCTCTGAAGCGTCATCGCGGCCACGGGAAAAGCGAATGACCGGCAAGCGGCTCACGCGCGAGAATCGCCGCCATGTCTCAGCCGATACTGCGCACCGACCGCATCACGCTTGTCCCGCTGTCCGACGAACACCTCGAGCACGAGATCGAACTCGACGCCGATCCCGAGGTCATGCGGTACCTCACCGGCCGTGCACGCAGCCGTGAGGAAGTGGAGGCCCTCCACCGTGAGCGGCTCGCCGCCGCGGACCGCGTCGCGGGGCTCGGCTTCTGGGCCGGTTTCGTGGACGGGCGGTTCGTCGGCTGGTGGCTGCTGGAGGCACCCACGCGTGCCGACCAGGGCCCGGTCGAAGGGCAGGCCGAACTCGGATACCGGCTCCTGCGACGCTGCTGGCGCCAGGGCTTGGCCAGTGAGGGCGCCCGCGAGCTCCTTCGTTACGGATTCGAAGACCTCGGACTGACCCGCGTCTTCGCCGAGACCATGGCGGTCAACGCCGCCTCCCGCGCGACGATGACCGCGATCGGCA
Organism: Microbispora sp. NPDC046973; assembly: GCF_040644495.1. Taxonomy (NCBI): domain Bacteria; kingdom Bacillati; phylum Actinomycetota; class Actinomycetes; order Streptosporangiales; family Streptosporangiaceae; genus Microbispora; species Microbispora sp. NPDC046973. Next base: position 488,478 of record NZ_JBEYWQ010000003.1, read on the forward strand.
TGCAGCACGTCCGTACGTTCCACATGGACTGGGAGGAACCGCTCCCCGGCAGAGATCTCGGTGAGGTCGAGTACGCGATCACCCGAGAGCAGTGGCTCGCTGCTTGATTAAGTTGTCGGTATGGAAGAGATCAGCGGCTTACCGGTGCATTTCGTCGAGCACGGCGACGGGTTTCCCGTTCTGGTGTTACACGGAGCGGGGGTGGACCACCGCGAGATGGCCGGCGCCCTGGAGCCGGTCTTCCGCGAACGGCCTGGTTATCGGCGCGTCTACCCGGACCTGCCCGGCATGGGCCGCACTCCGGTGCCGGACTGGTTCCGTGGCACCGACGATGTCCTCGATCTCGTGCTCGGCCTGATCGACGCCGTCGTGGGGGAGGAGAAGCTCGCTGTCGTCGGCCACTCCTTCGGCGGGTATCTCGCCGGGGGCGTCGCCGCCCGGCGCCCGGCCCAGGTCGCGGGGCTGGCGCTGATCTGCCCCCTCGGCGAGGAAGCGCGTGACGTGCCTCCGCATGCGGTGCTGCACGCCTCGGTCGACGTGGCCGACGTCCTGGATCCGGCCGAGCAGGCCGCGTTCCGGGACTACTTCGTCGTGCAGACGCCCGCCACCGTGGAGCGGTTCCGGGAGTACGTGGCTCCGGCCCTGCCCCTCGTCGACCGGGACGGCCTCGGGCGGATGTCCGAACGGTGGCGGCTGAGCGACGCCTCCGGGGACGCGCCGCCGTACACGGGCCCGACCCTGATCCTCGCCGGGCGCCAGGACGCCACGGTGGGATACGCCGGTGCATGGGATCTGGTGGAGCGGTATCCGCATGCCACGTACGCCGTCCTGGACCGCGCCGGCCACGCGCTGCCGCACGAGCAGGCCGGGCTGCTCGCGGCGTTCATCGGCGAATGGCTCGACCGGGTGGACGAACGTCTCGCCGCGTGAGCGCCGGCCTGCTCATGGATTCGACGGATACGGATCGCTGCGCAGCCTGCTGTACATCCAGCCGTCGCGCCACTGACCGCGGAGGAACTCCACCGCGCGGAGGACGCCCTCCAACGTGAAGCCGGCCTTCTCCAGCGACTTCTGCTCCGCGACGTTCTCCGGATGGGTGAACGCCTGGATGCGCTCGACCGGGGTGTGGGTGAACAGGTAGTCGCACAGCATCGCCTGAGCGCGCCAGCCGATGCCGCGCCCGCGCCAGTCGGGCAGCAGAGCGATGCCTATCTCCCAGTATCGGGAGAGCCCGAACCCCCGCGCCGACCAGCTCACCAGGCCTGCGGCCGTGCCGTCGGCCTCGACGACGAGCCTGCTGTCGTCCTCGCCCAGGTATCCGTCCTTGGCGTAGCGCCGCGCCGGGGCCTGGGCGTCGCGGAACCCCGCCCAGTCGAGGCCGATCAATCCCGGCTCCGTGACGAAACGCCGGAACATCGCGAGATCGTCCTCTGTCACCGGCCGCAGCCGTACCTCAAGCTCGCTCACCGTGCCGCCTCCCCTCGATGCTCTTCGACACTAGCGCGGAGATCATCAGCCGGTGACGGCGCGAAGGGCCCCGGGGTGGCGGCCGGTGAGGCGGTCGAGCCTGGCGGCGGTGGTGTCGTCCGCGGGGAGGTAGGCGATCAGGAGCTGGTTGTCGTCGTCGGACAGGCCGAGGGTCTCGTAGGCCAGCCGTAGTTCGCCCGCCTCCGGATGCGCCAGCCGTTCGATGCCGGTGCGCCTGGACGGCCCGGGCGCGGTCGTCAGCCGGTCGGTGAAGGGCGCGCCGACGGCGAGGGTCAGTTCGTCGACGAGATGCTCGACGTGTGGGTCCTCGCGGGAGACGCCCAGTTTCAGCCCGGCGAGCCGCTCGTCGGCGACCCGGTCCCACTCGGGATAGGCGGCTCTTGCGCGGGGATCGGCGAAGACGTACCGCACCAGGTTGGGCGGCCGGCGGTCCAGCAGCCCGATGGGGCCGGCCAGCCGTTCGTAGCCGTTCGTGTGGGCGAGCACGTCACCGAGCCGGTTGACCACCAGCGCCGGGGCGGGTTCGAGCCGGTCGAGCAGCGCCCGGACGGTGGGACGCACCGACTGCGCGGGCGGCCCCTGGCACGGGCCGACGAGCCGGCCGGCGCCGTCGGCCGCCTTGAAATGGTGGAGCAGATGGAGGCGCTCGTCGGCGGACAGGCGCAACGCGTCGGCGAGGGCGGCGAGCACGGGCACCGAGGGGTGACGATCACGTCCCTGCTCGAGCCGGGTGAGGTACTCGACGCTGATCCCGGCGAGCGTGGCCAGTTCGGAACGGCGAAGGCCGGGGGTGCGGCGCCGGCCGCCGCCGGGGAGCCCGACCTCGGTGGGGGTGACGGCCTCGCGGCGGGCCCGCAGGAACTCGCCCAGACTGTTGTCGCTCACGATTGGCAGGCTACCGAGTGGCCACGGTTCCGATCGTGGCCCTGCGGGGGCCAGTCTCGGCCCGGTCTCCCTCCCGTGGTTCCCGCCGCCGGATCCTTGGCCCTGCTCAAGTTCTCTACTTCGTGAGGAGCGCCGACATGGATCTGGGACTCACCGGCCGTACGGTCATCGTGACGGGAGCCTCCGGCGGCATCGGGCGCGAGATCGCCCGCGGCTTCGCCGCCGAAGGGGCCGACGTGGTGCTCGCCTATCACCGCTCGCAGGAGGGCGCGGAGCGGCTCGCCAAGGAGATCGGCGGACGCTCGCTCGTCGCCCCGTACGCGCTGGACGACGACGAATCGGCCCGCGGTCTGGTCGAGACCGTCCTCGGATGGTCCGGCCGGATCGACGTGCTGGTCAACAACGCCGTGCACTGGGGCGCCACCGAGCCGGAGCCGGACCTCCCCTTCGAGGCCGTGTCCGACGAGAGATGGCAGAAGACGATCCGGGCCAACGTCGAGGGCACGCTGCGGCTCAGTCGCGCGGTCGTCCCGTCCATGCGGGAGCGCGGATGGGGCCGGATGGTGCACATCTCGTCGAGCATCGCGGTCGACGGCATGCCTGGTGGGGAGTACTACGGGGCGGCCAAGGCGGCGCTGCACGGTTTCAGCAGGTCCGCCGCGTTCGGGCTCGGGAGGGACGGCGACATCCTGTCCAACGTCGTCATGCCCGGCTTCACCAGGACCGAGACCAACGTCGCGATGGTCGAGCAGGCGGGCGGGCACTACAGCGCGCGGGCTCCCATCGGCCGCCTGCTCGACGCCGCCGAGGTCGCGGGCGCCGTCGTCTACCTGGGCTCGGCCGCCAACACCGGCATCACCGGACAGGCCATCAAAGTGACCGGCGGAGCCTGAGGTTCGATACCCAGGCCGGGATCCATAAGTACTTCACGTACTTGACGTACGTGCCTCTCAATCCAATACTGGCAGTTGGACGAGAGGAAGTGGCATGGGAGTGCATTTCGCCAGCTACACGGAGGCCAGAGCCAAGCTCAAGGAGCTCCTCGATGCGGCCGAGCGGGGTCGGAGTGCGACCGTCCGCCGTGACGATCGGACCGCCGCCGTAGTAGACGGCGAGCGCTTGCGTTACTTCCTGGCTCGTATCTGCCCATCCAACGCTCAGGTAGTGGCTGAGGATGGAGGATGGTCGGTCTTCATTCCAGGACTGCCTGTAGCCGCGGACGGATCGACGTTCGACGAGGCCATCGACGAGATGATCGACGCGCTTCGGGAGTACGCGGAGGACTGGCAGGACCACCTGTTGGACGCACCTAACCACCGGGACAACTGGGGTCTGGTGCAGATGATCTGCCTGAGCAGCGACGACCAGCTACGGGAGTGGCTAACCGGGGTGGCTCCATGACGTGGCCGCAGCCGACTCGGGAGGATCACGAGCGCTTCTGCAAGAACGAAGGCTGGCGACGAATTCGCGATGCCAGGGGACGGGTGGGCACCCACCACGTCACGTATGAGTTCGACCTCCCCACGGGCGGCATCCTGCGGACGCGAATCTCACATCCACCTGACCGCACGACTTACGGGCCCAGCCTTTGGGCTCACATCCTGCGGGACCAGCTCCAGGTCTCCGAGGAGGAGTTCTGGGGCTGTGTCCGGGATGGCGTCGTTCCTGATAGAGGAGGCCCTCAGGCGCCGCCAGAGGCTCTTCCTGCGGATCTCGTGCACCTCCTCATTCATCGAGTGGGGCACACGGATGCCGAGGTCGCCCGGATGTCGAGGGACGAGGCGCTTGCTCGCCTGCAGCTCTTCTGGTCGGAAGGCTCATAGCGAATCAGGGGCGGAGCAGCGGTAGGCGGCGTGGCGGTTGGGGGAGCAGCACATCACGCCGCAGATGAGGAACCGACCGCCGGTTAGCCAAATGCCCCACGGGCCCATGCCGCAGTGGAGCGCTCTGGCGTGGCACCTCGGGCGACGGCCGTACGAGGTCCGGCCTTGGTTGTCGCGAACGGCCCGTCGGTGAGCTAGGCTCCGCCGTCGCGGAACGCTTGCGGTCGTCGCGGCGCTGATCGAATGCAGTGGGCCACGGGCGACGAGCAGGCCGGCCCGCCGGAGGCTCGGTCGGTCATGCGGTCCGACATCGGACCCCTCTCGCTCGTACGTGCCAAGATACGCTTCTTGTACAAGTTACTTGTTTTTCCGTAGTGAGGAGTACTAGCGTCGTAGACATGATTCTTGTCACCGGAGCGACGGGGCTCAGCGGATCGCTCGTCGTCCAGGAGTTCGCCCGGCAGAACGCTCCCGTCCGGGCGCTGGTCAGGAACCCGGACAAGGCCCGGAAGTTGCACGGGCTGCCCGGTGTGGAACTGGTCGAGGGCGACATGCTGCGCCCCGAGACCCTGACGGCCGCCCTGCGCGGCGTGGAGCGCGTGCTCCTGATCTCCTCCCCGAGGGAGCGGATGGTGGAGACACAGTGCACGTTCATCGACGCGGCCAAGGCCGCGGGCGTGCCGCACATCGTGAAGTACTCCGGCAAGGAGTCGGGCATCGGCTTCGATCCCGGCAGCTTCACAGGGACGCGCGAGCACCTGGAGATTGAGCGCCACCTCGAGGCGTCCGGCCTGGCCTGGACCCACCTGCGCCCGAGCCAGTTCATGGAGTTCTACCTGCCCGGCACCCTCACCGGCGTGGATCCGCGCCGGCGGGAGCTGCGCATGTCCATCGGCGACAGCAGGCTGGCGCCCGTCGCCATCGAGGACGTCGCGAAGGTCGCGGTCGCGCTGCTGCACTCCGGCGGCCACGAGGGCAGGGCGTACGACATGACCGGCCCGGAGGCGCTGACGATGAAGGAGGTCGTCGAGCACATCTCGGAGGCGACGCGAACCGCCTTCCGCCATGTGGAGCTGCCTCTGGAGGACAAGCTGCGCGAGTGCGGAGAGGCGGGGGTGCCCGAACCGTCCGTCCGGATCCTGAGGGAGCTGTTCGCCGAGCGCAGGCGGCGTCCCGAGTCCCACGTGCGGCTGGAGACCCACCGGACCTTCGGCGTGCGGCCCACGAGCTTCGCCGAGTTCGCCCGCGGCCACGCGGCGGCGTTCCTCGGGCGCGCGGGTGGCGGCCGGCGCTGGTGACGATGCGGACATCTCTGGAGGATGAAATGAGTTCGGAACTGCACCAGGCGGCCATCGGACCGGCGGAGGAGCGCGCCGTACGGGCCCTGTTCGAGGCGACGTCGGCCGCGTGGTCGGACGGCGACAGCGGCGCGTTCGTCGGTCGGTATGCGCAGGACGCCACCGTGATCCTGCCCGGGGTGTACCTGCGGGGCAGGGACGGCATCCGGTCCGCCATGGGCGCCGCCTTCGCGGGGCCGCTGAAGGGGTCCAGGCGCCTCCACACGACGGAGAGCGTCCGGTTCCTCGGCCCGGACGTGGCCCTGGTGGTCACGCGCAGCGCTACCGCGTTCGCCGGGGAGGCGGAACCCCCGGCCGACCGGTGGGAGCTGGCGACCTGGACGCTCGTGCGGCGCGGCGGCGAATGGCTTGTCGAGGCCTACCACAGCTCACCGGCCGCGATGCCCGGCTGACGCTTCGGACCGCACTACGGGAAAGCAAGCATCTGCTCCGGGATGAGTAGGATGAGCGCGTGACCACGGCACGCACGTACGGCGACCCTTGCGCCGCCGCGCGCGCTCTCGACCTGCTGGGCGAGCGCTGGGCATTGATGATCGTCCGGGATCTGCTCTTCGGTCCGAAGCGCTACAGCGACCTGCAGGGCGGCCTGCCCAACGCCAGTCCCACCGTGCTCTCGCAGCGGCTGCGCGATCTGGAGGAGGGCGGGGTGATCCGGCGGCGCAAGCTGGGCCCGCCGGCGCGCGCATGGGTCTACGAGCTCACCGAGTGGGGCCACGACCTGGAGCCGATCCTCGTGCACCTGGGCCGATGGGGCCGGCACTCCCCGCTGAAGGAGACGGCGACGCCCCTGGGGACCGATTCGCTGATGCTCGCTGTGAAAAGCCATCTCGAATCCGCCCGACTGGGCGACCTCGACGCCACGTTCCTGGTCGACGTCGGCGGGGAGGTCTTCACCCTCCGCGTGTCCGGGGGCGACCTCGCGATCCGCCGAGGCGAGCCGGATCGGTGGGACGCGGCCCTGCGGACCGATCCCGCCGTCCTCAAGGCCCTGGTGATCGACGGAACGCCGCCCGGCCAGCTAGGGGAGCAGTTGGAGATCACCGGCGACCGTGCGACCCTCCAGCGGCTGCTGGACGCCCTTCATCTAGGAGATCAAACGTGAGCCCGTCACCGGCGTCGAGTGAGGTCACGTCCCTCCTCGGCTACCTGAACTGGAAGCGGCGGCACGTCCTCGACATCCTGGACGGCCTGGACGAGGCCGACCTCCGGCGCTCGGTCCTTCCATCCGCGTGGACCCCGGCCGGCCTCGTCCGCCATCTCGCCATCGACGTCGAGCGCTTCTGGTTCCGCGCGGTCTTCGGCGCCGACCCCGACGCGGTGGCCTCTCTCGCCACCCCGGCGGACGCATGGCAGGTGCCCGGCGACCGGCCCGCCTCAGAGGTGTTCGACCTCTACCGCGAAGAGACGGCGCGCGCCGACGAGGTGATCGCCTCCAGCGACCTGGACCAGGCGCCGCGCTGGTGGCCGGACTACCGCGACGATCGGCCGCCGCGCGACCTGCGTGCGGCGATCCTCCACGTCATCGTCGAGACGGCGACCCACGCCGGTCATCTCGACGCGGTCCGCGAGCTGATCGACGGCAGGCAGTTCCTCGTCCTGGACTGACGAGAAGGGTCAGGAGGCGGGGCAGCGGTAGGCGGCGTGGCGGTTGGGGGAGCAGCAGACCACGCCGCAGGTGAGGAACCGGCCGCCGGTCAGCCAGATGCCCCACTGCACGTCCACGCCGTGAGTGAGCGCCTCGCGGGCGTTGCGCAGCCGGTGGTCGAGCCCGATCCGGGCCTCGTCGGCCGGGCGAAGGAAGGAGCTCTCCATCGACCGATAGCGCTCCGCGAGCCAGGCGAGTGCGTCGTCGGGCGTGGCCGGAGAGGCGTCGATCCGGCGGGCCGGCTTGAGCAGCCAGTCGCACGTACGCATCGGCGGCAGCGGGGAGCTCGTGAACGCGCCGGGGTCGGCGGGCGGCAGCGGCGGCCGCCGCTCGGCCTCGTTGCGCAGCTCTTCCCCGATCCCGCTCCACACGTAGCAGTGCAGGTGCATGACGCTCCGTACAGTGGGGGTGGCCCCTGCCTGCTATCACCGGGCAGGGGCCACCGTGCTCCTACAGTGTCGTCAGGCCGGCCGCGCGAAGCTCGGCACCGGTGAACCGGAGAGTCCCGGCATCCGGGTTCTTGCTGTCACGCAGGGCGAAGGCGTCGGCCTCGCCCGGAATCGGGGCCAGCTCGACGCAGGACTCCATGTCCTCCTCCTGCTGGTTGCCGCCGCACAGCCGCCGGAAGCGCACTCCGGCGAGGTCGCGGTCGTACAGCTCCATCGCGTTCCTTTCCTGTTGGTGGTCCCACCTCGGACGGTTCGCCGGGCGGGCGTCTTCATCTGGCGTGGCCGAGCAGCAGTTCCATCCACAGCTGGCGCGCCCGCGCGTCGGGCAGGCGTTCGGTCTCACAGACTTCCGGTGTTCTGTCGGTTCGGTCCCTACGGCGGACGAACAGCAGCCCGCCCGACGCACACAGCTCGTACGCCAGCGGCGAGCAGCGGTCGCAGGTGTGGGCCACGACCCGGACCCGGACACTGCGCCGGGTCTCCCGCATCCACCGGATCGCGACGTGGCCAGTCTGTTGGGGAGCCACATGCAACCCGGGACAGGCGGAGTCGGCCTGCGCCAGAGCATCCGAGCGCCCGACGGCCGACGCTCGGAGGGCACTTACTGGGGCAACACTCCTGCTGCGAGCTCCTCCTGGTCGTGGAGCTGCGCAACGAGTTGGTCGGCGTTATCAGCGTCGATGGTGTGGCTCAGCCCGTGACTCAACTGCGCGTCGGTGAGTCGCTGATTGCGTGTGGCCCATAGGCGATCCGCTGAGCTCCGCCAGATCGTCCAGTGGGGGAACGCGGCCTCGAAGGTTGTCGTCGTGGACATGGCGACAGCGTGACGTAGCGCGCTAGGTCGTCTACACCGCGTTTCCGGGACGTGCGGGACGTTCCGCGTTACCGTCTGGACACGTCCTCAACGTCCTCCCGATTCGAGGCCGCCAGTGGCTAACGACTCTCTACGCCATGCCATGACCAATGCGAGACTTACCGAGAGGGATCTCGCGCTGCGATGCGAGGTTGACGTCAAGACGGTGTCCCGCTGGCTGGCTGACGAGGCACGCGTGCCGCACCCACGTCATCGGTGGGCCGCTGCCGAAGCGTTGGGAGTGGATGAGTCCGTGTTATGGCCCGAGGCGATAAGGAACACGGTCAAGACTGGGCCTGATCGGGAGGTTCTTTCGGTCTACCCCTATCGGTCAGCCTGCCCAAAGAGCGTATGGCGGGCGCTCATCACCGAGGCGAAGTCGAACATCACCCTGGCCGGATACACGAACTACTTCCTTTGGCTGGAGCACCCCAATCTGGCGAAGGTGCTCAAGCGCAAAGCTGAGCAGGGCTGCCGCGTCCGTTTCCTGATCGGTGACCCAGACAGTGAGGTAACCCGCCGACGGGAGGAAGCCGAAGCTGTCCCGCTCACGGTGTCCACTCGGATCCGTATCACTCTGGCCGAGCTCGACCAGCTCAAGGACGTACCCGGCATCGAGGCGCGCTTCGGTGACGAGCACATCGCCCTGTCGGCATTCCAGTTCGACGACGAGATGCTCGTCACCCCACACCTGGCCAAGCTGGTCGGCCACGACTCGCCGCTCCTGCATCTCAAACGCCATCAGGAGGACGGCCTCTACGACCGCTTCGCGTACCACGTCAACGAGTTGTGGTCGGTAGGCCGAGACATCTGGCCAGGATGAGTACCAGGCGTGTGCCTCACGTTCCATGGAGTCGGTCCAGGTAGGCGAAGCTGGTCAGTCGACTGAGATCGACATTGTCCCCTGAATCATTGGCGGGCTGGCGGGCGCGCCGGGCAGCGGTGTAGAACTCGGTTGTGATCATGCCAATGGGTGACGATTTCGACGGCCGCATCCGGACCGCAGCCATGACGTGGCTGCGGCAGCGATGCACGCCGGAAAATCCGGTGGTGGAGCGGAGCGAGCTACTGGGTTTCCAGTTCGAAGGGCGAACATTCCCGCTGATCGACAACCAGCTCGGTATACGTAAGCCCCAGGGGATGGTCGCCGCGCTGTCAATTCTGACGACCTATACCCATGAAGGGGAGCGTGCGCCGTACGAAGACGGTGTCGGAGCCGATGGGCTGCTGCGCTACAAGTTCCAGGGCAATCCGAACCACTACACGAACGTCGGCCTTCAACGTGCTCACGAGTTCGGGGTGCCGTTGATGTGGTTCTTCGGGGTGAAGCCGGGGTTATATCTGCCCTACTTCCCAGTCTGGATCGTGGCCGTTGAGCCGGAACAGTCTCAGGTGGCGGTTGCGCTGGAAGAGGCCCAGCGGCATCTCAGCTTGGAGGGCCCGGTCAGCGAGATTGAGCGCCGCTATTACAACGGCATGGTCAAGCGACGGTTGCATCAACCGGTTTTCCGGCAGCGCGTGATTCAGGCGTACGGAGCCGCGTGTGCGATGTGCCATCTCAAGCACTTGTCCCTGTTGGATGCGGCGCACATCATCCCCGACCGGGAGGAGCAGGGCGTTCCAGCCGTCTCCAACGGAATGGCCTTATGTAAGATCCACCATGCTGCCTACGACCAAAATATCCTCGGTGTCCGGCCTGATCTCGCAATCGAGGTGCGTGCGGACATCCTCGAGGAGGTCGATGGGCCGATGCTCAAGCACGGCTTGCAAGAGATGAATGGTCTACGGCTGGTGGTTCCCCGCAGGCGGGTGGATCAGCCGAAGCGGGAGTTGCTTGAGGAGCGTTACGAGCGGTTTCGCGCCGCCGGATGACGGGGTAAGCAGGTGCGGCTTCGTCGCCTGGACGTTCGCACGCCGTCTGCTGTCCCAAATCCCACATCCCTGGACGTGGCATGCGCTGTACGGCGGCGCCTTAAACACAGCGGGTGGCCGCCTACGGGCCCGCTTCGCGGCCGTGAACTCCCTGCGGGAACTGCTCGACCTCGGCCGTTCGCTGCACACAGACGAGCGCGAGGCGGGGAACCTCGCCGTGCTCGCCCAGATGCTCGCGGGCAGCCAGATGGACGACAAACTCGCCCCCGCCACAGCGGCGGCCTTCGTCGGCCTCGAACTGTACTAGGGCGTCGATAAGGACGGCGCGGAGCGCGCGTTCGAGAGCTTGGAGCAGCTCGCCGGCCTGGTCGCCGCGCTGGAGGACATGGGCCCGCTGGTTCGCCGTACGGTCCGTGTTTGTTTCCGCCAGGCCAACGGCGACTGACGGGCCGGCACTGTTCAGAGCCCGGTGCGGTACGCCTCAAGGCGGTCGGCCAGTTCCTTCGGGTGACCGAGCATCGGACAGTGATCACCCGGCATTTCGTCCGGTTGGAAACCGAGACGGTCGGTGACGATTCCGCGCATGAACTCGGCCGGGAAGAAGCGGTCGTCGGCGGCCAGTAGGAACCTGGTCGGCACGTCCGGCCAGGAGGCCAGCGGCCACGGCTTGCCGAATGGGGTAGGCGCCTGGTGCCGCTGGTGCCGGGCTACGAACTCGGCGGCCAGGTCGGTTGGGGTGTCGTGCAGCACGAGGGAGAACGTGTCCTCCTCCATGTCGCCTGGGACGCCTCGGCGCCGATCGGCTTCCTGCCGTGCGGCCCAGTAGCCGGTGTTGCCCCACCACTCGCCGGGCGATTCGGCGGGAGCCGGGATCTGAGCCTGGAGCATCACGAGCAGGTCGGCAGGCACCCTGTCACACACCAGCGGGCCGGTGAACCCACCGAACGAGTGGGCGACGACGACCAGATCGGTGCGCCCGCCGATCGCCTCGACCACCGTGTCCGCGTACTCCACGAGCCCGGCCGACTCCTGATCACACGGCAGGTCCGGTGCCACCACGTCGTGGCCCCGGTCGCGCAGGGCGGCCGATAGCGGTCCCCAATACCAAGAATCGACCGCCGCAGCGTGGATCAACACGTAAGTCGCCATTGGACAGAATCCTCCCGGGTTGTCGCGTCCAGTTCAGGTCTACGCGCACAGGTAGAAGTGAGTCAGCGCAGCGGGGGGACGGCGTTGCGGGCGCGGTCGAGGGCGAGCACCGACCACCAGGTGCCGCCTATCGGGTCGACCTGGTGGTAGACGGGGTCCTGGGGACCCTTGCCGCCCCGGGTGCACTGGCCGTTGGACTGCTCGGGGGAGCGGAGCCACAGGAACGCGTCGGCCAGCTCGCTGCCCGTGTCGGCGGTCGGGCGGCGGCCGACGCCGCGGCCCGGAGGGTTGCACCAGATCTGCGGGTCGGCGTACTTGCCCTCCGGCGGCTGCCACACACCCTTGCCGTTGCGGCTGGTGTCGATGACGAAGTGGGTCAGGGCCGCCCCGGCCGGCACCGCGTCGAGCTCGGCGCCGGTGCAGGTGCTCCCTCCGTTGCTCATCTTCAAAAAGAGGCAACGGGACAGGCTTTCCCCATACCTGAGAAGCTCGTCGGTTTCCTGGAAGTCCGCCGTGTTCAGGTAGAAGCCGTCGGCTCGCTTCACCCCGGCCTTCACGAGCCGATCGGCGATCTCGACGAGACTGGGCCAGCCCTTGATGCCGCCGTCGAGGTACACCGCGGTGTGCGGGAGCTTCCCCAGGCGGTTCACCGCGTACGCGAGCTCACGGTAGCGCTCGGCCGCGCCCGCCTTGGTCCCCTGCGAGCAACTGTTGGAGCCGGGAAGTCTGGTCAGGCTGTTCGGCTCCAGCACGACCACCGTCCGCGCCGCGCCGATGCCCTGCGCCACACGGTCGATCCAGTCACGGTACGACCGCTCGTCCGGCTCTCCCCATTGGGAGCAGTCCTTCATCGGCACGTGGTCGGTCACGAACACGGGAACGGCATGACGGGCCGCGGCCACCCGCACGGTGGACGCGACCGTGCGCCCGGCCTCGGCGGCAGGCATGTTCAGGTCCACGGGATGGGGCACCGCGGCGAGAGCACGCATCAACGCCGCGTCGGTCTCCTTGCCCTGCGCGCTCCAGACGCTCGCCTGGCGTTGCGCCTCGGGATCCGGCCGGTACGCGAACCGTACGCCGGGCTCGCGGAGCGGGTTGCCGCCACTGCCCGTCGGAGCCTTCGACGCGGCCGGAGTGGTGGGCGTCGGCCCCCCGGAGACCACCACGGCCGAGTGCGTGGAGGCGACGGAGGAGGTCGCGGACGCCGAGGCATGCGGGTCGCCGCCGGAGGGCCATGCGGCGACCACCGTCGCGATCACTGCTAGCCCGGCCACTCCGGCCCCGACCCCGGTCAGCAGCCTGCGGCGGCGTCTGCCGCCCCCCGGCAGTGTCGTGACCCACGACGCGTCGACCGGGGACGAGCCGGTGAGGGTGTCGAGAATGTCCTGTACGGTCGGGCGTTCGGCGGGGTTCTTGGCCAGGGCGCGGGCGACGAGCGTGCCCAGCGGCCCGTCGAGGCCGGTCAGGTCGGGCTCTCCGTTGATGACCCGGTTGATGACGACCGGCAGCGGCCCGTTGCCGAAGGGGGCGTGGCCGGTGCCGGCGTACGCGACTGTGCCGGCCCAGGCGAAGACGTCGGAGGCGGGTGTGAGGGGGCCGCCGTCGAACTGTTCGGGGGACATGAACGAGGGGGTGCCGACGACGGCGCTGCTGTGGGTGGCGGTGTCGGACAGGTGGGCGACGCCGAAGTCGATGACCTTGGGGCCGATGGGGGACAGCAGGACGTTGCCGGGTTTCAGGTCGCGGTGGATGATGCCGGCCGCGTGGATGGCGCGCAGGGCGGTCGCGATGCTGACCGCGAGGCCGTCCAGGCTGGAGCCGCGCAGCGCCCCGTCTCGTTCGACGGCCTCCCTCAGGGTCGGCCCGGGCACGTATTCGGTGACCAGGTAGACGGTTTCACCGTCGACTTCGGCGTCCAGGACGGCGGCGGTGCAGAAGCGGGCGACCCGCTTGGCCGCTTCCACCTCGCGGCGGAATCTGCGGCGGAAGTCGGGGTCGGCGGCGATCGTGTGGTGGAGCAGCTTGACCGCCACGTGCGTGCCGTTCGGGGCCTCGCCCAGGTAGACGGTGCCCATGCCGCCCTCGCCCAGTCTGCGCAGCAGCCGGTACGGCCCGACCTGGTGCGGGTCGCCTGCCCGCAGGCCGGGCTCATGCTGCCCGGGTAAGCCCCCCGCCTCGCTGCCGCCGTTCACATCGCCCCCGGAATGCTCTTCGACAGATCGACAAGGATCCTATTGGCCGCCGTCGGCGTCGTCCTTCCCGCCGTGGTCGAGGCCGATGAACTGCCGCACGTACGCCTGGTAGGCGTCGGCCCGGACTCTGGCCGACGGCGATCGAGCGCCTCGGACGATGCTCTGCGGGATGCCGCCGGAGCCGGCCCGCCTGGACTGGTAGTCCCGCAGTCGTTCCCGATGGTCGTCCGCCCAGTCGTGAATCGCCCCGATGCGGGCGAAGTAGAACGCCACGGCCAGCAGGGGCGTGAGGAGAACCGTCGTCACGATGGGGCCGACGTCGTGCAGGAGCACCCCGGCGATCAGGACGGCTCCGGCCACGAAGCCGACTCTGATCAGACCTCTCCGGATGCTCCGGCGGTCGGCCCGGGCCTGCTCGGCCCACTCGCGCAGGCGCCGCAGCGGAGGCTGGTACGCCTCGCCGAGCTGGATGACTTTCGGTAGCCAGCCTGCGTACGCCGCCAGGGTCAGCGCGACGACATACCAGGACAACGTCGCCGCGATGTCCGGACGAGCCCAGCCCCACACGATCCAGGCCACCGGGATCGTGGCCGCACCCCAGGCCCCGAGCCACAGCGTCGCGCGGACGACCGCTTCGAATCGGGCGGTGGGCGACAGCCGCCGGCGTTCGTAGTCGGCCCACTGACGGTCCCGCAGTGCGGAGGCGTGATCCAGCACGGTCGTCAGCCGCTGGTTCTGCCGGTCGACTGCCGCCTGGTGCCGTCGCTGGTCCGCCTGGGCCGCGGCGAAGGCAGTGAAGTCGGTGCGCAGGAGCCACCCGATGGGGGTATCCGAGCCGCCGTCCCGCGCGCGCAGCCAGTCGTACCACGCGATCTCACCAACGGAGGGTGGCGCCACGTGCTCGCAGGCGGCGCGCAACCACGCCTTGGTCTCCGGGTAGGGCAGGAGGGCCGCAAGCAGCAGCCCGCACGCCCCGCTCTCGGCCCATTCCCGGGCTTCGGTCGGCAGTCCGGGAACCTCGGCGGCCAACCGCCGCCACGAATCCCAGGCCTCGTCCCAGGCCTGTTGCGTTCCGCGCAGCGCGCTCAGCACCGTGAACCTGGAGAGGGCGTCCAGCAAGCCGCCCTCGCACAGATCCCGGTAGAGCTCCCACTCAGGGCCGCTTTCTCGCAGACGACCGATCCTGAGCGCCTCGGAGAGCGACTCCGGCGTCACGACCGTCCCTCGCCAGACGGCTTCTCCCGCAGGATCGAGCCAGCCCAGCAGGTGAAGCAGTTTCAGGTCGGCCGGGAGTCCGCCGTCGCGGAGCCGGTGGTCGACGAGCTCGATCTGAGCGGTCAGGTCGTCGGCGGTGAGACCGTCGAGCTCGTGCAGCCACGCGAGAAGGCCGAGCCAGCCGTCGGAGGGCGCGCCGGGTGTGCCCGCGCCCTCGAAGAACTGACGCCTCGCGGCGGTCCAGTCGCCGCGGATGGCGGCGGCGAGCTCCTCCCGGGTCGCGACCGCCGCACCCGCGAGGACCAGCGGGCGGCGCTGCGGCGCCGGGTGGTGGATGTGGTTGATCTGGACGTTGCGATCGCCGAGTTGGAAGGGGGCCGGGCCGTGGAAGACGTTTCCCGATACTCCGTCTCTTCCCGATACTCCGTCTCTTCCTGATTCGGAGTCGCGGGTCATGCCCTCGGCCCGAAGTGGTTGTCCTGACGGTTGTGATCCCCGACCTGAAACGCGGTCGGTCCATGGAAGACGTTCCCCGACACTCCGCCCACCGACGCCTGCCGGGCCTGGTCGGCGATGTCGTTCAGCTCGCGGGCGACCCGTTCGCGTTCGGCCTCGCCGAGACTCTCCAGCAGCATCTCGAACCGGGCCGTCCAGGACGCCTCCTGCCGGGCCCGTATCAGCGCCGCTTCCCCGGGGGCGAGCGAGGCGAGATCCGTCGCGGTCTGGTCCAGCCGCATCAATTCCGCCTGCTCACGTTCGGGATCGTCGCGGCCGAGCACCTGGGCCACCCGCTGCCGCACGGTCACCCACACGTCCGTGCCCGCGGCCTGCACCACCGCGGTGCCGCCCGCCGCGGCCACCGCTGCCAGCCACTCGACCAGCATTTCCGGCCTCCTCACACGTTTTCCTGACACTTTATATCTGGCCATGGTGAGGTCGCCGGATGTCCCGGCAGGGAAATCGACCCGGAAAACGAGGCCGCTCGAAGGCATTACGCCTGATAATGCCTTGGATCGTCGGCAGATCGCGCCCCGCGATCAGCCGGAAAGCTACTGGACGCAGAGAGCGGACACGGTCACGTCGTAGATGTACCAGCTTCCGGTAGGCGTCACGTACACGTAGTTCACGGCGGTCGTCTGGTAGCCGGTGCAGTCGCCTCCGGCCGCGAGGATGGCGGCACGTGCCGCTGTCGCGCCGTTCTGCACCGCCGCTGAGTACGTGCCGGCCTCACCGCGAGCCGTCGCCGTGCGCGGCACCGTGTAGGAAGGCGGCGGCGGCGCGGGAGCGCACAGGCCGGTCGCGGTCCCGCTGTACTGGTAGCCGCCTCCGCTCGGTACGACGTACACGAGGGTGGCCGAGGAGGTCACGTTCGTGCAGACCTCCCCCAACTGGGCGGCCATGTTGGCGAGGGCCGTACGGGCGCTCGCCTGGGCCGCCGCCGAAGCCGTGGCCTGCGTCTGGCCCCATGCCGAGCCGGTCGCCGTCCGCCAGGTGTCGGCGTGGG
Organism: Microbispora sp. NPDC046973; assembly: GCF_040644495.1. Taxonomy (NCBI): domain Bacteria; kingdom Bacillati; phylum Actinomycetota; class Actinomycetes; order Streptosporangiales; family Streptosporangiaceae; genus Microbispora; species Microbispora sp. NPDC046973. The sequence goes on from NZ_JBEYWQ010000003.1 coordinate 504,911, forward strand.
CCGCCGCCGAGTTGAGGCCGATCCCCGCCACGACGAACGCCACCAGGATCGTCAATCGGCCGGCGAGCGAAATACGCCAGGATTTTCCGTACGGTTCATCGTGCTGAGCCATTCGCGCCTCCTGTGAGGGCCTGATGAATAGCGACAGTGCAGGATGTGCTCTGATCCCCGCTTATGGGCACGATCTCGGGGCGCGCGAAAGTCAGCGTAGATTCGCCGTTTCCCGGCGGCCATCTTCGGCGGCGTGGGCGGCGTGGACGTGCTGGTGGGCGATCTCGGCCGATGAAAGTTTCCGCCCTCGTCCCGGGCCCGCGTGGCTCACACGGGGTGGTCCAGCTGCCGCCATCGGCCGGGGTCGTTGAGTCGTTGCAGTCGTAGCGCCTCGTCGTGGTAGCCACGACGGGCGTCCTCCTCGGTGCGGAAGGCCAGGGGCCTGCCGCGCGGCTCCGACGACGTCACGTACCAGTCGCCGTACTCGCAGCCGCTCGGCAGCCGGCCCAGAGTGATCTGGAAGGACTTGGACGGATCGGCGGCGGCGAACTCCCAGAGGGCCACCGGCTCGAGACCGGAACAGGTGGACAGCCACCCCGGCGGCAACTCCCCGCTCCCTGCCTCCCCCCGCTCGGCCGCCAAGCGCTCCAGTTCGCGCGGCGCGACGAGCAGGTATGCCGCCAGGACGCGTGACGCCTTCGACAGCCCATACTCGGCGGACAGGTCGCGGTCGACCTCGTCCCAGTGGGTGCCGACCACCCGCCCCAGCTCCAGCGCGTCCAGCCTGCCCGACATCAGTTCCTCGCGGACCGGCAGGATGTCGCGAAGCCATCCCGTGCCCGACTCGTGCAGGTTGAACAGCTCGGCGTCCTCGGTCCACATGCCGAAGCGCAGGAGCAGATGGTCGCCGCCCGTCTCCACGGTCAGCCCTTCCAGCGCGTCGCCGTGCGCGTACGGGGCGACGGCCCGCGCCGGCAGCGCCTCGCCGGGGATCCGGAAGGCGACCGTACGGGGACCGTAGTTGTCGAAGAACAGCCAGGCGTCGAAGGTCTGCTCGACGAATTTCTCCATCTCCCGCGTGTAGTCGTCCCAATCCACGGATGCGGAGAAATGGTCCGCCGTCACCATCGGCTGCCCGGGCAGCATTCGCAGCACCGACTGGGTGTTCTCGTCGAGAACCCGCTCGAGCGCCACGGCCTCGATGTATCTGTAGTGACGGCGTTCGTTCCGGTATTTGCGCCTGCCCAATGCCTGCACCCCCTGGGAACGCTCCGTCCGACGTACTGTAACGATCACGCGAATCGAACGGGCGGAATCAGGCGCAAAAGGGCGTCAGCTCGTGAGCGCGGCCGCCAGCAGCTCGCGGAGCGCGATCGGCTTACGGCCGAGCAGCTCCCCGAGGCCGGGTCCGGCCTCGGCGAACTCTCCCTGACGGCTGGCCTCGAACATGCCCAGCAGGAACCGGGCCTGCTGCTCGGGAACGCCGCGCGCCACCATGCCCGCGACCCACTCGTCGTCCGGGACCGTGACGCGGGTGATCTCGCGCCCCGTCAGGTCGGAGGCGATCGCGGCGACGTCCGCGAGGTCGAGCGCCTCGGGACCGGTCAGCGGCGGCGTGATCCCGTCGAGCCTGCCCTCCTCGGTCAGCGTGACGGCGGTGGCCTCGGCGAGGTCGGCGTGGGCGGTCCAGGAGACCGGTCCGTCCTCGGGTGCGACGAGCGTGCCGCTCTCGAGCGCCTGGCTCACGAACTGGATCGCGGTGGTCGCGTAGAAGCCGTTGCGCAGGGCGGTGAACGCGACCCCGGACGCGCGCAGGTCCTGCTCGGTCTCGGCGTGGGACGGCATCGGGGCGAAGGGGGAGGCCGGGTTCGCGCCCATGTGGCTGGTGTAGAGGATCCACTCGGCGCCCGCGGCCGTGGCGGCCTCGATCGCCGTACGGTGCGGGCGGGCGTCCGCCGGGCCGGAGATGATCAGCACCTGCGAGGCGCCCTCGAACGCGTACGCCAGGCTCGCCGGGTCGTCGAAGTCGCCCTGCCGGACGCGTACGCCGCGGTGCGCGAGGTCCTGGGCCTTGTTGAGGTCGCGGACGCTGACGCCGATCCGGCCGGCGGGGACGCGGGCGAGCAGGTGCTCGACGACGCCGCGGCCGAGCTGACCGGTCGCTCCGGTGATGATGATCACGATCCACTCCAAGCTATCGCTGGTATCGGAAGAAAGCTAACACTGGAAAATCATCGATAGCAACAAGCTGATATCGTTGAAAGCATGAGTGATCCTGAGGGCGAGTCGGCGAGCGGCCGAGACAGGACGCGGGCGCACATCGTGTCGGTCGCGGCCGGGCTGCTCGCGAGCGGCGGGCGAGAGGCCGTCTCGACCAGGGCGGTGGCCGCCGCGGCGGGGACGCAGGCGCCGACGATCTACCGGCTGTTCGGCGACAAGGAGGGCCTGCTCGACGCGGTCGCCGAGTATGGCTTCAGCTCCTATCTGCAGGACAAGAAGGCGAGCCCGCCGGCCGGCGACCCGGTCGACGCGTTGCGTGCCGGATGGGATCTGCACGTCGGCTTCGGGCTGGCGAACCCCGCCCTGTTCTCCCTCATGTACGGCGATCCCACGCCGGGGCGGCAGTCGCCCGCCGCCCTCGCCGCCTTCCGCATGCTGGGGGAGCGCATCCGCGCCATCGCCGCCGCCGGCCGTCTGAAGGTCGGCGAGCGCCTGGCGGCGGACCTCGTGCACGCCGCGGGCTGCGGCACGGTCTTCACGCTGCTCGCCCTGCCCGAGGAACGGCGCGACCCGCGCCTGTCGGAGGTGGCCCGCGCCGCGGTGATAGCTGCCATCACCACCGACGCCCCCGCGGTCGAAACCCCCGGACCGGCCGCGGCGGCGATGGCACTGCGCGCCGCGCTGCCGGACGCCACGGCTCTCACCGACGGCGAACGCCACGTGCTCGGCGAATGGCTCGACCGCCTCGCCGCGGACGGATCCGCCTGACTTCCCGGCGCGTCGTCCGGAGTCAGCGCGCCACGCCGGTCCCCGCGTGGTCGAGCAGGAGTTCCCGGCGCAGCCGGGCCAGGTGCGTCCCGCCGTCGTAGGACGACGAGCTGTAGCGGTCGATGTCGTGAATGGCACGCCAGCCCGGAAGCCGGTCCCGGACGATCCGCAGGATTCCGATGACCGGCACGGCGTCCGCGCCGCCCGAAGCGGGCCCCAGGATGGCCGGCCCGGAGGTGAGTATGGCGTCCACCTGGGCGTACCCGTCCTCGACCTGGCGGGTCACCTCGGCGATCGCTTCCCGCCTCGTGCAGCCGGTCTCGTGGCGGAGCACCCTGACGAGGTTGTAGGGAGTGCCGGCGGCCTCGTCCTGATCCAGGGTCCGCAGGTCGTTCTCCGCGAGCACGGTGGCCGAGCCGAGGTCCAGCAACCGCCGCAGAAGCGGATGGTCGCGTACGGACGACGTCGACCCGCTGCCACATGTCATCTCGAAGGCGTCCAGGAAGACGGGCACCCCGGCGCTCCCCAGGCGCAGCGGGAACTGGTCGCGCAGGCTGGGGATGAACCCGCTGAGCCGATGGCATGCCTCGCGCTCTGCCGCGTCCAGCCAATCGAGCAGGTGGCCGATGGCCCGCGTCCGCCACCAGGGCGGCTGCATCGGGCGGATCCGCTCCCACGCCTGGGCCAGAGCCGTGGCGACCGCTCCACCGGTCAGAGGGGTGTCGTCGAGCCCGCCGATGAGTACGGCGAGCCGGTGGCGCAGCCGGGCGGCCTCCGCGTGGTCCGCGAGACCCGGTTCGTCGAAGAGGTCGTCGAGCACGACGCACACCAGCATCCACCGGGCCAGGGTTTCGAGCTGCTCGGCGTCGGCGCCCGGCCACATCAGCGCGGTGGCCGCGGCCACGCCGCTCCATCGCGGGTGGCGGGTCTCCTCCGGTGTGGCGGCCAGCCCGGTGTCCAGCAACCAGGTGTCCAACCGCTCCTGCACCGCCCGGACCAGGACGTCGCCCTGAGCGGAAGCGGAAGCGGGGGAGGGTGCGGAAGCGGAAGCGGGGGAGGGAGCGGAAGCGGATGCGGGGGAGGGCGCGGGCACGGTGACAGCAGCCGGGCCGGCCTGTCCGACGGAGCCCATGACCGACCGCACGTAGTCGGCCAGCGCCTCTCGTGACCCACGATCGCCGACGCCCTTGAGCTGCCGAAGGGCCGCCTCCGCCTGCTCGTCGGCGACCTTCCGGGCTTCCTCCACGGCTCCGCAGGACAGGACCAGGTGCCGTGCGCGCTCGGCCTCGGCCGTCGTCAGGCCGCGACGCAGCAGCCGGGCGAGCGCCGGTTCGCCGGCCAGGGCCCTGATCACGGGGAGTGTGTAGACGCCTTCGACGATGTCGGAGTTGGCGGGTTTCCCGAGCTCCTCGGTCGTGGCGGTCAGGTCGAGGATGTCGTCGCGCACCTGATAGGCCATGCCGAGATGCCAGCCGAACCGCGCCATGGCCTCCTCCGCCTCCGGGCCCCGCCCGGCCTGCATGGCGCCCAGCCGGCAGGCGAGGGACAGCAACTCGGCCGTCTTGGCGCCGGTCACCTCCAGGTAGGCCTCCTCGGTGCGGGAGAGCAGGAAGCGATCGGCGGTCTCGGCGATCATCCCCGAGCAGATGTGCTGGACGGCCTCGGCGGCCACCCGCGCCTCGCGCTCGCCCAGCTCGGCGACGATCCGGCTGCCGCTGATGAACAGGAGGTCACCGGCCAGGACCGCCAGGCGTGCGCCCCACACGCTGTTGACGCTCGGCCGGCCCCTCCGTTGCCGCGCGTCGTCGATGACGTCGTCGTGGTGAAGCGATGCCATGTGCAGCAGCTCGACGGCGGCCGCGGACTTGACGGCGCGGACGTCGGCGGCCCGCTCCGGGCCGGCGAACACGTAGTACGACAGCAGTGCCACGATGGGCCGGATCAGGTGGCGGTGACCGGCCGGTTGCCTGGTCAGCGCCGTCAGATCAGCGCGGCTCGGCACGTCCGCCAGGCCGACGATGTCGCGCACCCGTTCCAGGTCGGACTCCAGGGCGGGGAAGACACGGGAAACGATCTCAGATGTCATGGATGCTCCTGACGGGGGATTCAGGCGGAAACCGTCGACGGCCCGCCCACCGGCTGGTGGACGCGCGTGCGGCCGGCGAAGGCGGAGATGCCGAGGACCGCCGTGCCGAACGCCCAGCACACGGCGGGGGCGACGGCGCTCCAGGGCACCGTGTCCAGGGCCACCGCCGCGACCGCCCCCTGCATCGGCCCGTAATCGGGCAGGTAACGCACCAGGGCGCCGGCCGCGGCCGGAGTGGCGAGCGGGCTCTGCAGGGCCAGATCGACCGAGCAGATCACGGTGACGAGGACCAGACCGGCCAGGTCGCTGGTGAGCACGGCGGCCAGGACGATGCCGATCCCCCCGTAGATCAGCGCCCCGCCGAAGAGGGCGGCGGCGAGCAGCAGGGGCTGCGCGGGCCGGTGGGTCAGGCAGATCAGACCGGTCGCGTACGCCGCGACGCAGAGCGCGACCACCACCAAGGCGGTGAGCTTCGCCGCGATGAGGCACAGTTGGGGGAGACCCGAGCGCACCAGCCGGCGATCGAAGGACGCCGAGCTCAACATGGTCACGAACATCATGAACCCGGTGATCAACGCGAGGATCTGCAGCGCCCCGGCGAGCTGGTTGAGCACGTTGGCCGGCAGGGTGACGACCCGCTCCGCGGCGCGGACGTGGAACGGGAGCGCGACCTCCAGCGACAGGGCGTAGATGAGGATCGCCCACACCGGTATGAAGACGACAATGATCACGAGGGCCAGCCGGTTGCGCAGATGCTCCACGAACGTCATGCGCACCGCGGTGGCGTAACAGTCCCAATGGCGTCTCACAGGGCACCGGTCCTGTCCGCGACATGCAGCAGGCCGCCCTCCAGCCGATGGAGCGTGTCGAGGCGTGCCGCGTCGTACGCGAGGTGGGAGACGACCAGCACCGAGCGGCCACGCGCGCGCAGCTCCTCGGCCAGGTCCCAGAACCGCACGTACGTCTCCCAGTCGAAGCCCTGGTAGGGCTCGTCGAGCAGGAGCACGTCCGGGTCGTGCATCAGGGCGAGGACGAGGTTCAGCTTCTGGCGCGTGCCTCCGCTCAGCGTGGTGGGCCGGGCCCGGCGGGAGCCGGAGAACCGCAGCACCTCCAGCAGTTCCTCGGCCCTGCGCAGGCTCTCCAGGCCGTAGGCGACCTGGAAGAACCGCAGGTGCTGCTCGACCGTGAACGCGTCGTGCAGCACCGTCTCCTGCGGGCAGTGACCCACGCGCCCACGGTGGCGCACCGACCCGCCGTCCGGCCGCAGGTCGCCGGCGAGGACGCGCAGCAGCGTGGTCTTGCCCGCGCCGTTCTCCCCGACGACCCCCACCACCCGGCCGGGCGGCAGATCGAGATCGACTCCACGCAGGACCGGGCCACCCCGGTAGCCCTTCCGTACGTCCCGCACCCGCAGCACGGGCTCATCCGACGGCACGCGCCACCTCCTCCGACCCGGTCCCACCTGGCTGCGCCACTGAGGTGCGTCGCTACTGCGGTGTGTCGACGGCGATGAACGCGACCGCGCCGCTGCCCTGGACGCTGCTCACGCCCTTGGTGGAGCACTGTCCGATGTCCGAGGTGGGAGCGGCCTTCCCGGCGATCCGCTTACCCTTCAGCTTCCCTTCGGTGACCTCGCCGACCAGCATCATGTCGCCGGGGTTGTACGAGGCGATTCCGTCCATGTTGGGCCCGATCGTGGAGGTGCCCAACGTCTGGCCCTGGGCGTCCTTCCAGGTGACGGTGCCCGTGCCGGTGACGTTCTGGACGCCCGTGCAGGACGCCTGGGCGCTGCCCTGGAGGGCGACCGTCCCCGAGCGGATGTTGGGGAAGCTGCCGTCGGGCGAGGCGCAGTTGGTGAGCGTCAGGGTGCCCTTGGCGGTCACCGTGCGGGCCTCCTTGCCCACCACCGGGTCGGCGGTGATCGGCTGGGTGCTGCTCGTGCTCATCGCGCACGTCAGCACGGTGTGGCCGCCCGGCTGCTTCGGCGAGGGGTCGGCGACCGGCCTGATGCTCGCGCCGGTGCCGCCCGACGCGCCCTCGGCGACCGACGGGACGACCGTCAGGGCCAGGGCCACCACACCCGCCGCCGCGGCGCCGATGCCGCCGGCCAGGTACGCGCGGGATCGAGATACGTTCATGGACTTCCCCCCGAGTGATTGCTGTCTGCAAGATACTTATCACAATCAGTAACGGGAGGGCTGGTGACTGGGCACGGGTCATCTGCAGGTCCCTGAGCTTTCACTCCGGGCATCAGACGCGCTCGTGGTAAGTGAGCAGGCGCTTGGCCTGTAGTCGGTGAGATCGCGGAACCGAGGGCGAAGTCACGCGGGGGACGGATGAACCGGGCTGTCTCCAGCCGTCAACGGCACGTCTGTCGCCCGTGCGTCGACGCGTCCGCGATGCGTTCGCCGAGCAGCAGTGCAGCGACCGCCTCCGGGGCCTCATGCATTGCGTCGTGGCCGGTTGGGAGGTCGTGGACCTGCCAGTCGGGATCGGTTCGGAGCCGGGCGCGGAGTTCGGCGAAGGGTGTGCGGTCGTCCCATCCGGAGCAGTAGACGAACTCGCGGCGGGGCACGCGGTCGACGGCGCCTGTGAGCCGGATCGCTTGCAGGAACGAGCCGAGGGGATGGGGGCGGCGGCGGGGATCGCCGTCGCCGGGCGGCCGGACGGCGTAGCCGGTGCTCGCAGCGCCGGCGGCGAACGCTTCCCGGTAGCGCTCGGTAGCCGACGACCAGCACGAGTCGCCATCGCGCGGCACGTAGGCGTCGAGATGCACCAGCCGTGAGATCCGGCCGTCGGCGCGATCGGCGGCAGCGGCGATCACCATCCCGCCATAGCTGTGGCCGACCAGCGTCGCGCTCGTGATGTGGGCGCGATCGAGGAGCCGCAAGACGTCCTCGGCATGCGTGTCGAGGTTGGCGGTCGCGACCGTCGCGTTGTCGTCGTCCGGCCGCAGACCGGTCAGGGTCAGGGCGTGTACGGCATGACCGGCACGCTCCAGCAGCGGAACCACCGCCTCGAACGACCAGGCGCCGTGCCAACCGCCGGGCACGAGGACGAACGTCGCCATGCGTTTCTCCTTCTCTCTCACGCGGCGGCACCGAGGCACGCTGCCTTGATGACATGTGGTTCGGTCCGGCGCTCTGCGCCGCTGAAGACCACTCCGCATAAGGCAGTGTCGCCAGATCATGGTGTGGCCGGCCACCGATAGGATGCCAACCGATGTCTGTTCGCCGCCAACCTCGTCCGATCGCCGGTGTGACGTCACATATATGGCCGTCTGGCGGGCGCCACATCTGGCCATCCGGCGAAACAAGCGCAGTGCAGTCGCACGCACGAGGACACCTGGTATACGCGGCCAGCGGCGTCTTGGCGGTTCACACCGAGCGCGGCACGTCGATCGTTCCCGCCAACCGGGTCGCCTGGACCCCGGGCGGGTTCACGCACTACCACCGCGCCCACGGCGACACCGACATGCGGATCGTCTTTCTCCCGCCGTCCCTCGCCCGGCTCATACCGGAGCATCCCGCCGTGTTCCTGGCCTCCGACCTCGCCCGTGAGGTCCTGCTCGCCCTGACCGGCCCTCGCAACTACGGCGACGCCGCGCCCGGCTACAGCCGCTCCGCGCGCTCTCGCCTCCTTCGAGTCCTCGTCGACGAACTAGGCGAAGCACACGAACAGCCACTGCACCTGCCGGAGCCACGGGACGATCGACTGCAAGCCATCGCCCGGATGCTGTACGAGAAGCCGGCGGACAACACCTCGCTGGCCGAACTCGGGAAGACGATCGGAGCCAGCACCCGCACCCTCAGCCGCCTGTTCCACAACGAACTCGGCATGACCTTCTACGAATGGCGCACGCAGCTACGCGTCTACCACGCGCTCGTGCTCCTCGCCGACGGCCACGGCACCACCCAAACCGCCTACGCCTGCGGATGGGCCAACCCCAGCAGCTTCATCGCTGCGTTCACCAACATCATCGGAACGACCCCGGGTCGCTACCGAACCCCGACGTCCGGTGGTCCGGCTGTCAGATCTTGACCGTCATCGCGCTGTCCACCACTCGGAAACCGAGCCTCTCGTACAGGCGGCGGGCGGGGTTGCCCTCGGTGACCACCAGGCCGACACAGGTCAGACCGTCCGCGCCGGCCTGGGCCAGGGTGGCCGACAGCATGAGCGCGCCGAGACCTCGCGGCGACCGGTCCGGGTGCCGGAACACGTCCGCGATCCACGGTCCCCGGTTCGAGTCCGTGACGAGAACTCCCCCCACGACCTCGCCCATCCCAGAAGAACCGTCCCGTACGGCGAGGACGCTGCAGGGAAGCAGGGGGCCGATCTCCTCGCCGCCGAGGAGCGGAACGAGCTCCTCCTTCAGGGCCTTCTCGCGATCCCGGGGGCGGTAGTCGGGATGGCCGGGCGGGTAGGCGGCGAACCACGCGGGGAAGACGTCGGCGGGCGACCGGTCGCAGGAGACGATGCGAAAGCCGTCCGGAGCGGCGCCCGCGACCGGCCGGGCGATCGGCAGATCGCACCGCATGACGTTCATGTGCCGCAGCAGCCGTGCGCCCCGGTCGAGCAGGGCCCGGCCGAGCTCGACCGGCGCGGAGACCACCCAACCGGGCATCCGCGACGTGATCGCGTCGGCGGCGCCCGGGCCGATGTCCTCGATCGCGTAGGCCCAGGGGCCGCCGTCGCGCACGCCCTCGATGTAGCTCATCACCGGGACGCCGCCGGCCCCGGCCAGTCCGTGCCGTTCCGCACCCATACCGCGAGGTTCGCGCAGCCGGGCCGGATAGGCAATCGAATTGGGCCGCCGTCGAGGGAATGGCGAGTTCGTCGCCCCCTCGACACGGCGAGATGAAGAAAATCCTATTAAGGGAGAGCCTTTTTCCGTGCGGCAGAAGCGGCCGATGGGGACGGGCTTCCGGTGAGACGGCGGTCGATCGTCATTCGAAGCCGGCCGGGAAGCCTTAACGGTTGTCCGCCTTGCCGGAGCCGAGCTGCTCGGCGCAGGCGCGGAGGGCGCGCAGGGCGGCGACGACGGGGATGAAAGCGCGGATCAGGGAGGCCAGCGCGGCGGGAACGCGGGTGGCGGCCGTGAGGATGACGGTGAGCGCGCCGATGAACGCCAAAATCGATGTGGTCATGGGATCGAGGGTCTGACAAGCGGCGTTCCCTGTCATTCGGCGATCACAAATCGGAAACAACGGCAGGTCGCAGGGATCTGAATTCCTAGGCTCTCGGCCCGAACCGAATGGAGGGCCGGGCCGGGAATGAGAATCGAGCTGGAGCGGGTCACCCGCCAGGCTGAGCTGAGCGAGGCGATCGGGGAGCTTTTCCGCCGCGACGGCCGCACCTATCTCGACGTCGCCAACGAGGCGGAGATGTCGACGTCGACACTGCACGACATGGTGTCGGGAAAGAGTTTCCCGCGATGGAAGAAGCTCGAGGCGGTGCTCGCCGCGTGCGGGGTCGAGGAGGCCTCCGCGATGTCGGCCTGGCGGGAGGCGTACCTCAGGGTTCAGCGGAACCGGAAACTCATCCCGTTGCCCTGGGCGAACGACGACGAGACCGACCCCTTCGCCCAGGACCGCACAGCGTCCGGCCGTCCGGTCCTGCGGTTCGTACGCGCCGCGATGGTCCTCGCGGCGCGTCCGTGGCGGAACATGCGAGCCCGCCACAACGAGCGCCAGCGGGTGGTGATGCTCAAGCAGATACGCCGGGACATGCGGGATCTCATCGAGCCTGCCGAGGCCTACCACTGCCTCACCGCGCGCTTCCACGATGTCGACTCGAAGGGGAAGGCCCGCGAGATCGACATCAGAGACCTCTACGAGGAGGCCGCCGAAGAACTGGTCCTGCTCGCCAAGCCCGGCATGGGCAAGACGACTCAGCTGGCCCGGCTCGCGGACCGGCTCGCCGCCGAGGCGCTCGAGGATCTCGACCGGCTGGGTGGGGCGTCCATCCGGCCGGTTCCGATCCTGCTCAACCTGTCGGACTATCGCGGCGGACCGCTGGAGGACTGGCTGCCGGCCGCGGTGAACCGGCAGTACCTGGGCGTTCCGGAGGAGTTGGCGCGCGGCTGGCTCGCTCAGGATCTTCTGCTGCCCCTGCTGGACGGCCTCGACCAGGTGCCGTCCGACGCGGGCCGCGCCGAGTGCGCAGAGCAGATCCGCCGATTCCGGGCACGCCGCACAGGGATCGTGGTCAGCTGCCGCTATGACGACCTCTCGATAGCCAGGGGCGTCGGGGCCGCCCGGTACGTCCAGTTGTCCACCCCCACCAAGGAGGATGTGGAGGAGTATCTGCAGAAGAACATGGACGCCCTCGCCGACGTGCATGCCGCGCTCAAGGCGAATCCGGCTCTGGGGACGTTGCTTCGGTCCCCGCTGATGCTCGACGTCATCTATGTCGCCTACCAGGAAAGATCCGCGACCGCACTGCATGTTCCGGAGAAGTCCGACAACCAGCGCCGAGAGATGATCTTCGACGCGTACGTGCGGCGCATGGTGCTGGACAACCGCCCGCTCCGCAGATCCGACCCGCCGGAGCGGACGGTGACGTGGCTCACCTGGCTGGCGCGGAGCCTGACCGAACGGCGCGCGCACATCTTCTACCTGGACCGGCTTGACCTGGAGTGGCTGCGCCTGGGTAGCCGGCAGGTGCTGCCACGGGCGCTTCCGCCCTTCCTGCGGACCGCGACGGGAGAGGTGCTCACCCTGCTGTGGCTGACGGCGGCCGTCGCCGCCGGAGCGCTCGACACGAGCCTTTCCGACGCCTTCCAGGTCACCCGCGCCATGCTGGTCACGAGCGCGACCCAGGCTCTGATCACGCAGGCCACATGGATCCGGAACCCGAGGCCGCGCCTGCGCGGGGTCATGCCCAACGTTCCGGTGGTGATGGTCATGTGGCTGCCCCTCACGAAGGTCGACTGGCTGGCCCCCGGCATCATCGCCATGATCCTCACCTGGGCGTGGCTGCAGCTCGGCAGCCTCGAGACCTGGTATTTCCCGGTGTTCACACCCGTGGAGCAGATCCGGTGGTGCTGGACGCCCCGCGAAGCCGGACCCTCCCTTCGAGGATCCCTTCCGCACAGAGGCGTCTTCACCGTCGCGACCACCGTCGCGATGACAGCACTGCTGATCTACCTGTCCGGCGTGCTGCTCCCCGGCCACAGGTGGGCCACGGCCGCGGCCGGCCTCGTCCTCGTGGCCCTCTACCTCGCCGGCAACAACTTCGAACCCTCGCTCAAGGAGGAGCGCGCGACTCCCAACGAGGGAATCCGCAGGTCGCTACGCTTCGCGATCGTCCAAGGCGCCGCCCACGCGACCCTGGTCGCGGGCTGCCTGCTCGCGGTCTTCCGCACCGCGGGAGCACCCCTGCCGAACGCGCTCCTCATGGCCGGCTTCCCGGCGTCGCTGTTCGGCATGGCCCGCGCCTACCGTTACGGCGGCCTGGCCCTCGTCCGTCACTGGACGATCCGGGCCTGCTTGGCCGCGAGCGGCGATTCCCCCTTCCGCTGCAAGCAGTTCCTGCACGACGCCGAACAGCGCATCCTCCTGCGCCGCATCGGCGGCGGCTACGCCTTCCCCCACCCACTCCTCCAGGAGCACCTCGCGATCGCCCCCGACACCCTGCTCTCCCGTCTGGCGCTGCACGGGAAGGAAGAGAACTAGACGCCCTGGGGGAGGCGGAACAGGCGATTCGGGTCGTACGCGGCCTTGACCTGGGCCAGGCGCGCGGCGTTGGCACCGTAGTACTGCTGCCGCCAGTCCTTGAGCTCCGGATCGATGTAGTTCACGTACGCGTGGTCGCCGAAGTACGGCCGCATGGCGGCGTGGGCGGCCCGGGCCCAGCCGGCGGCGCCGGAGAAGTGGGAGTAGTACTGCACGCTGAACAGCGCCTTGCGGTGCGGGAAGGCGGTGGCGTCGGGGCGGACCCGGGCGACGGCGCCGCCGAGCGCGTCGAGCATCACCGAGTGCCGGCCCGGGGCGGCGACCTGGGCCAGCAGCGCCTTGATCCCGGCGGACGACAGCGGCGTGTAGGCGAAGTGCGACTTGGCCGAGAACGAGTCGCGGACGAGCTTTCCGCTCGCGTTCTGCCCGGGAAGGGTGCCGGGACGGTGGCACTGGGCCACCGACATCGAGGCGCAGCCCGCCTCCACCATCATCGCGTGGTCGTAGGCGGAGGTCGCCACGTAGCGGGTCGAAGGACCCGAGCCGACGCGGTCGACGAGCTTCTGCAGCAGGTTCTCGCACGCCGTCCTGCCGCCGAGGTAGAGGCCGCCGACCATCACGTCGAGCGACGGGTCGCGGTCGAGATGGCAGTTCGACCACATCGCGTCGGGCGCGGAGGGTGCCCACGCCTGCCACGCCTTCAGCACCGCCGCGGCCTTCGACCAGGGCCAGTGCAGGAAGAACAGGGTCACAGAACGCGTCGGATGGGTCCGGAACGTGAACGACGTCGCCACGCCGAAGTTGCCGCCGCCGCCTCCCCGGGAGGCCCAGTAGAGGTCCGGGTGCGAGCTCGGCGAGCAGGTCACCACTTTCCCGTCCGCCGTGACGACCTTCAGGGACTCCAGCACGTCGCAGGTCAGGCCGTACTGCCGCGACACGACGCCGATGCCGCCGCCCAGCGTGAGCCCGGCCACCCCGACCGTCGGGCAGGAACCCGCCGGGATGCTGACGCCGTGCGCGGCCAGCTTGGCGTACACGTCGACCAGGCGCGCCCCGGCGCCGACCGTCGCGTGGCCGCCCGAGTAGGACACGCCGCTCATCGGCGACACGTCGACGACGAGCCCGCTGCCCGTGGACCAGCCCGCGTAACTGTGGCCGCCCGACCGGGAGGTCACCGGCACGCCGTATCGCCGGGCGAACGCCAGGCACTCCGACACGTCCGCCGCCGTCGTGCAGTAGGCCACCCCGGCCGGCCGCAGGGAGTCGAAGGCCGAGTTGAACACGTGGCGGGCGTTGTCGTACGACGCGTCGCCGGGACGGATCAGTTTGCCGTCGAGTCCCCGGCCGAGCGCGGACCAGTCCGCGGGACGGGGACCCGCCGCGGCGAAAGCCGTGCCGGAAAAGGCGGCGGCCCCGGCCAGGGCCGAGACGCGAAGGAAACTCCGTCTGTCGATCATGGTCGTACTCCCGAGGTGGTGATCTACCTCGTTGAGACGCTCATGGAACCGGTCCGGTTGGTAACAAGCCCATCACTTCGTTCCTACACGCAGGGCCAGCGCGGGGCACATCTCCACGGCCTTCTGCGCCTCGCCCAGCAGCCACGAGGGCACGCCGGTGTCCATGAACACCGGAAAGCCGTGGCGGTCGAGCTTGACCAGCTCGGGCACGAGGTGCGCGCACAGGCCGTGGCCCTGGCAGCGGGTCCAGTCGACGACGAGCCTGGCGTCCTGCGCGTCCTCGATCGGCAGCGGCAGCACGCCCTTCGCCGCCCGCCCGCAGCCGCCGTGGAAGCGGTGCTCCTCCACGTCGTCGGCGAACGCGTCCAGCGCCGACAGCACGAACCTGGCCGAGCCGTCCGGGTGGAAGCAGGCGCCCCGGCCCTTCACCGCGGCGGCGGCGCGGCGGACCAGGTCGGGGCCGTCCGGGTCGCCGTCCTGGAGCCGGCGGCAGGCCCGCGCGAGGTCCGGCAGGCCGAGGCGGCACGGCCCGCACTGCCCGGCCGACTGCGCGGCGAGGTAGTTCGCCACCCGCGCCGTCTCGCCGAGCGGGCAGGTGTCCTCGCCCAGCACCACCACGATGCCCGCGCCCAGCTCGCCGCCCGCCTCCTTCGCGCCGCGGCGGGACAGGATCGCGCCGTACGCGTCCTCGGCGGACATCCACATGCCGTGGTAGCCGCCGAGCAGCAGGCCGTCGCCGATCTTCGCCTCGCACAGGGTGAGCACGTCGGCCAGCGGCACGCCCGGCGCGGCCTCCACGACCGCGGGGGTCGTCACCGAGCCGCCGACGGTCAGCAGGATCGTCCCCGGCTCCTGCACGGTGCCCACCGCGGCGTACTCCTCCGGCCCCAGCTCGGCGAGCACGGCGAGCTGGGCGAAGGTCTCGGTGTTCGACAGCAGGGTGGGCAGCCCGTGCACCCCGCTGTCGCTGGAGCGGACCTTCCGCCCCGGGGGCAGGCCCGCCTCGCCGTTGACCGCGCGGACGAGCGCGCCGCCCTCGCCGGAGATGAACCGCTCCTGGACGCCCGCGACCCGGACCAGGCCGGTCAGGCCGCGCTCGGCCACGGCGGCGGTGACCGAGGCCTCGGCCAGCTCGCCGGCGCCGACCGCGATCACCACCTCCCGCGAGCCGAGCGCGCTCGCCGCGAGCAGGGCGCCTTCCAGAACCAGGTGGGGCGCCCGGGTGAGCAGGGTCTTGTCCTTCAGGCTGGCGGGCTCGCCCTCGGCGGCGTTCACCAGCACGACCGTCTCGCTGTCGCGGGCGCGGGAGGCCACGGCGCGCAGCTTGCGCGCGAACGGGAACGCGGCCCCGCCCCGGCCCCGCAGGTCCACCTCCTCGGCCATCGAGATGAGCTCGTCCACGGTCTGGCCCGCGAGCCGGTCGTGGAACTTGTAGTGCGCGTTCAGGTCGAGCCTGCGGTGGTCGTCCAGACCCGCGGTGAGCCGGGCCGGGCCGAGGCGCCGTACGTGGGAGACGCGGTAGGGAATCAAACGATCCTCCGGAGACGGGGTTCCTGGGGGGTGGGAGGTGTGTCGAGGACGTCGAAGGGATCGGTGCCGGTGCGCCCGAGGACGGCGGCCTCACGCGGCGTCTGCCGCCGCCGCATGGCGGGCCGCGGCGTCGCGAGGTCCTCCCGGGAGGTGCGGTCCTCCCGGGAGGTGCGGCCGGCGCTCCACTCGGCGTTCCAGTCGCCGGTCGCCGCCTGCCGGGCGGGCCGGGTGGCCGCGGCGAGCCGGATCAGCAGAGCGGCGGCGACCGCCGCCAGGCAGGCCACATAGCTGAAGGTCACCCAGGGGGCGGCGGCCCGGCCCGCGGTCAGGCCGTGCAGGATCGCCACCGGCCAGGCGAGGTAGGCCAGGTCGTGCAGCCCGCGCCACAGCCAGGGCCGCTCCGCCTGGGCGAACCTGCCGCGCATCACGCCCGTCGCGACGATGACGACGAACAGGTCCGAGGCCACGGCCCCCAGCGACACGTAGACGTCGGTGGAGGGGATCACCGACCCGTACGGCGGCACCAGCCCGGCGGCGATCTTCATGCCGATGTGGACGATCAGGAAGCCGATGCCGAGCAGCGCCATGGCCCGGTGCACGAGCTGGACGCGCACCCGCTGGGAGATCGGCAGGACGACGCGGTCGGTCGCCGCCAGGCCGAGGGCGACCGTCGTCGTGAGGCCGACGAGCGAGAAGACCCCGGCGTAGAACGTGAGGAACGACTGGGCGTCGGCGAGGAACACCGCGCCGCCGCTGGTCT
Source organism: Microbispora sp. NPDC046973 (assembly GCF_040644495.1). Classification (NCBI taxonomy): domain Bacteria; kingdom Bacillati; phylum Actinomycetota; class Actinomycetes; order Streptosporangiales; family Streptosporangiaceae; genus Microbispora; species Microbispora sp. NPDC046973. Next base: position 521,399 of record NZ_JBEYWQ010000003.1, read on the forward strand.
GGGAGGCGGCGAGCCCTCCGACGAGGGCCAGAGTGGCCACGGCGCCGAGGCCGATCCGCACGCCGCGCCTTTCGAGATCGAGGCCGGAATCGGGCCGGGTGTGCCGGGGAGCCCGTCTGCTGGGCAATGATTCCTCCGTCTGATCAATGCGGGCTCGAAGTGGGGGGGCGCCGCTCCCCGTCCTCAGGCGGGGGTGGTCTGCGAAGGACCGGACGGGGAACGGCACGATCATCGGGGTTAGGCGGCTCAGCAGCGCAGGCCGCGGTTGACACAGGAGACGACCGTGCTCATCAGCCGGTCGGGCATGACGTTCTCGAAGTCGGCGTGGTCGGTGATCGGGTTGTGCTGCTGCTCGGGGAAGCTGTCCACCGCGAACGACGGCCCGCCCGGCACCGAATAGGCCAGGGTCATGCGCAGCTGCGGGATCGCCCGGGTGCCCGCGGGGCAGGCGCCGTTCGCACCGGGGAACACGACGTGCGTCCTGTGGTTGGCGCTGTCGGTGTTCTGTCCGTCCCAGCAGCTGGGGAAGTCGAGCACGCGCAGCACCAGGCTGCCTCGCGGGCAGAGCGGATATTTGCTCGTCAGCCGGTTGGCGAAGCCGGTGCAGGTCCACTGCGCCCGGGCGTTGGCGCCGCCGTTGGTGGCCGCCTTCGCGTCGCCGGTGATCATGCGGAGGAAGCGGGGCATCGCCACGACCCTGCCGACCGGGTTGCCGCGGAACTGCAGCGTGACCGACCGGGCCAGGAGGATCCTGCCGACGTTGCCCTCGGACGCGCCGCCGGGCTCGTCCGCGCCCGTGCCCGTGCCCGTACCCGTGCCCGTGCCTGTGCCCCGGCCGCGGTTCTGCCCGGTCCGGAACTGCTCGCTGTTGTCCGGGGAGGACGAGGGGGAGGCGGTCGCCTGGGCGCCGGCACCGGTCCGGGCGCGCAGCACGGGCCAGAAGTACGCCGACCTGTCGCCGAACCTGCAGGTGGTGCCGCCCGCGGCGAGGCTGTCGTCGGTGGAGAAGCCGTTGGTGGTGAGGTTGCCGACGTAGTCGTGCACGTGGTGCGCGCCGTTCGACACCCCGGGCGTGACGATGTGGTTGTCGGAGTTGCGGTGGCCGTTCTCGTTGCGTCCGCAGCGTGAGGTGAACGTGCCGCGCCCGGCGCGTACGCCGGTGTCGCCCGGGGGGACCTGCCGGATGTCGACGAAGTCCTCCAGGGCCGGGCCGACGTCCTCGCACTCCGCGCCCTGGACGGAGGGATCGCAGTGGTCGGCGAACGCGGGCCGGCCCACACCGGTCAGCGAACCTGCGATCAGTACGCCCGCCATCGCGAGCACGAGCCGTTTTCGCATGGATGCTCCTTGGACAGTGCCTTCTAGACCGTGGGGGTGGGCAGGGTGGAGTAGTCGACGAGGCCCGTGCCTTCGAGCAGCGTCATGTGCTTCATCACGACGTCCACCGCCTGCCCGGCGAAGTCGCGGATCAAGCTGTTGCGGGTGCCCGCGCGTACGGCGGAGACGAAGGTGAACACCTTGCCGTGCGCGTCGCGCAGGCGGGCGGCGAAGACGCGGTCGAAGCCGGCGCCGCGCGCGGCGGCCATCTCGTCCAGCCACCCGCGCTGGTCCGGGTTGGGCTGGTCCGGCAGCGGGACGGCGAGCTTGGCGGCGAGTTCCCTGACCGCCGCGTCGAGCTTGGTGTGGTCCTCCACGAGGTGCCTGCCGACGTCCTTGACCTTGTCGCTGCCGGCCCGGTCCTGGGCCCAGCGGCCGGCGGGGATCTCCCAGAGACCCGCCCAGCGCACCCGGACCAGCAGGTCGCGGTCGGCCGGGCCCAGCGGGCCGTAGGGGGTCTGCGTCCAGCCCGCCTGCGTCCAATCCGACTGGGACGAGGCGCTCCGGGGGACGACCACGACGACCGTGACGGCCGCCGCGAAGAGGAAGACGCCGAGCACCAGGAGTTCCCCAAACCGGAACCGCATCGTGCCTCCTTTCGTGACCTTCGGTCGGAGGTACGCGGTCCCCTCGGGTGCGGTTCAGGAAATAGTCAGAAATGACTGGAGTTACGGATGTGGTGTACGAACCAGTAACCCTGGTGCAAATATGTGGCCGTGCGTCGACAACTCGACAGCCGGTTCGTGCGTCTTGACCCCCCTGACTACGACGCTGACAACGACGACCCCGATCGGGACGAACGTCTGATCCGGGAGCTGTACCGCGAGTTCGGCGGTCCGCTGCTGCGTCACGTGCGCAAGACGACCGGCAACGACCTGCAATGGGCTGAGGACGTCGTCCAGGAGACGCTGGTGCGTGCCTGGCGCAACTCGGCGAAGCTGACGTGGGAGCCGCCCCTGCTGTGGGCGTGGCTCCTCACCGTCGCCCGCCGCATCGTGATCGACGGGCGCCGCAGGCGCGGCGTACGGCCGAGGGAGGTGGAGGCTCCCGAAGAGGACAGCATCGCCGTACCGGACGGCTCGGACCGGACGCTCGCGGCCATCGTGGTCGCGGACGCGTTGCGGCACCTGTCGAGTCAGCACCGGGAAGTTATCGAAGAGACATACTTACGCGACCGGACGGTAAGCCAAGCGGCCGAGGTTCTGGGCATCCCACCGGGTACCGTGAAATCGAGGCTCTTTTACGCCCTGCGCGCGCTTCGCACGGCCCTGAAGGAGAGGGGGGTGGCCAGCTGATGTCCGCGTCGTCGCCGCACTTCGACGTGGCAGCGTACGCCCTGGGAGTGCTGGACGACGACGACGCCGAGGCATTCGAGCGGCACCTCGACGAATGCGCGCCATGCCGGGCGGAACTGCTGGAGACCCAGGAGCTGCCCGGCATGCTCGACGCCATCAAGGACGGCTCCGTCTCCTCGGAGCGTTCCCACCCCTGACCGCCCCGCGACATGAGACCCCTCGGCGGGGGTGGGGCTGGTTAAATGGGGCGCGGTCAATCCCCTGGTCACGAGCACACGGACGAAGTTGACGTTTGTGTCGTTATGGGGTGGTATCGGGGGCGGTGGCGCCGGGATTTCGGTCAATGGGGATCGGAAGGGACGCGCCATCGTGGAGGAGTGGCGCATGCCTGCGACGCCGTACGGCCGGGCCGGGTCCGGGGACGTCCTGCCCCCGCCGCGCAGCTTCGGCGAGGAGGGCGGGCGCCTTTCCTATGGCGGCTATCTCCGCCTGCCCGAGCTGCTCGCCCAGCAGGAGCAGCGGTCCGGGGCCAGTGACGAGCTGCTGTTCATCACCGTCCACCAGGTCTACGAGCTGTGGTTCAAGCTCCTCCTGCACGAGCTGGAGCGGATCAGGGACGCGATGATCGAGGGCGCGCTGTGGCGCGCCAGGCACCTGTTCCGCCGGGTCCACGCGGTGGAGAAGGTCCTGGTCGACCAGGTCCAGGTGCTGGAGACCATGACGCCGCAGGACTTCCTGGAGTTCCGGTCGGTCCTCGCCCCCGCGAGCGGTTTCCAGTCGGTGCAGTTCCGCGAGCTCGAGTTCCTCTCGGGCGCCAAGGACCCGGCGTACCTCGGCCGGCTGAGGGACGCGAGCGAGGCCGAACTCGCCAGGCTGCGGCGGCGGCTCGCCGAGCCGACGCTGTGGGATGCTTTCCTCACCGCCCTCTCCCAGCGCGGCCTGCCGGTCTCCGACGAGGAGATCATGGAATCCCTGCTGGCCGTGGCCCGTGACCGGGGATCGTACGACGATCTGTGGGACCTGGCCGAAGATCTCCTCACCCACGACGAGACGACCGCGCTCTGGCGGATGAGGCACGTGCAGATGGTGGAGCGCCAGATCGGCACGAAATCCGGTACGGGAGGCTCCTCCGGGGCACCGTACTTGAGGGGAAGGACGCGTTTGCACTTCTTTCCCCTGCTCTGGGAACTCCGGGCCTGGCTTTGAATCCTCACAAGGGAGTGAGTAGCGACATGCCGCTCGAAATGGCGCTAAATCGGCAGGAATCGGATGAAGCGCTGGACGAGCTTCTCCGCGTCGCCGCCGAGAGGTGCGCGCACGCGCCGGGAGCGCTGCACGTGGAGGGCGAGGACCCCCTGGCCTTCCTGAGGCGGTACTACCGCAACGTCCCGGTCGAGGACCTGGCCGACCGAGACCCGGTGGACGTGTACGGCCCCGCGATGGCCCACCGCCACCTGGCCCAGCACCGGCCGCAGGGACGCGCGCTGGTCCGCGTCTACACCCCCACGCTTGAGGAGTGCGGCTGGGACCCGGGCCGCTCGGTGGTCCAGATCGTCACCGACGACATGCCGTTCCTCGTCGACTCGGTGACCACCGAGCTGGACCGGCACGAGATCGGCACCCATCTGATCGTCCACCCGCAGATGCGGGTGCGCAGGGACATGACCGGCGAGCTGCTCGGCCCCGACAAGGAGAACGTCACCGGGCAGATCATCCGCGAGTCGTGGATGCACATCGAGATCGACCGGCAGGCCGATCACGGCGTGCTCAAGGAGCTGGAGAGCGACCTGCAGCGGATCCTGCAGGACGTGCGCTGCGCGGTCGAGGACTTCGCCAAGATGCGGGCCCTGGCCGTGCAGACCGCCGAGGACCTGGCGGTCAACCCGCCGCCGCTCGATCCCGCGCAGGTCGAGGACGGCATGGAGCTGCTGCGCTGGCTGGCCGACGGCCACTTCACGTTCCTCGGCTACCGTGAATACCGGCTGGAGGACACCGACGGCGGCGCCGCGCTGCGCGGCCTGCCCGGCACCGGGCTCGGCATCCTGCGGGCCGACAAGGCCGGATCGGCAAGCTTCGCGGCCCTGCCGCCGAAGGTGCGGGCGAAGGCTCGGGAGAAGCAGCTGCTGATCGTCACCAAGGCCAACAGCCGGGCCACCGTCTACAAGCCCCACTACCTCGACTACGTCGGGATCAAGGTCTTCTCGCCGGAGGGCGAGGTGATCGGCGAGCGGCGGTTCCTCGGGCTGTTCACCCACGTGGCGTACAACGAGTCGATCTCCCGGATCCCGGTCCTGCGGCGCAAGCTCGCCGAGGTGCTGGAACGTGCCGGGCTGTCGCCCGACAGCCACGACGGCAAGGATCTGATGGAGATCCTGGAGACCTACCCGCGCACCGAGCTCTTCCAGATCTCCGTGGACGAGCTGCTGCCCATCGCGCTCGGCGTGCTGCGGCTGCGCGAGCGCAAGCAGGTCAAACTGTTCCTGCGCCGCGACGACTACGGCCGCTACATCTCCTGCCTGATCTTCCTGCCGCGCGACCGCTACACCACCAAGGTCCGCCTGCACATGCAGCGGATCCTGATGAAGGCGCTCGGCGGCACCTCGCTCGACTACAGCACGATGATCGGCGAGTCGGCGCTGGCCCGGCTGCACGTGGTGATCCGCGGCGAGCGCGGCAAGCCGCTCGGCGAGACGCCGGTCGACGTCGAGGAGCTGGAGGCGCGGCTGGCCGCCACCACCCGCACCTGGGAGGACGACCTCGCCGCCGCGATCGCCGAGCTGTGCCCGGAGGAGGAGGCGCCCCGGCTGCTGCGCCGCTACGGCACCGCCTTCCCCGAGGGCTACAAGGCCGACTTCCCCGCGCGTACGGCCGTCGCCGACCTCAAGCGGCTGGAGGCGCTCGGCGAGGACCCGAACGCCATCGGCATGAACCTCTACGAGCCGTACGGCGCGGCCGAGGGGGAGCGGCGCTTCAAGCTCTACCGGCTGGGCGCGCCGATCTCGCTGTCGCGGGTGCTCCCGCTGCTCACGCGGATGGGCGTCGAGGTGGTGGACGAGCGGCCGTACGAGATCGACCGCGACCACGACCCCGACACCAGGGACGCCTGGATCTACGACTTCGGCCTGCGGTACACCCCCTCGGAGGAGGTGCACCGCGACGAGTTCAAGCGGCTGTTCCAGGACGCGTTCGGCGTGCTGTGGCGCGGCGAGGTGGAAAACGACGGCTTCAACGCGCTCGTGCTGGCCGGCGGGCTCACCTGGGAACAGGCCGAGATCCTCCGGGCGTACGCCAAGTATCTGCGGCAGGCGGGGACGACGTTCAGCCAGTCGTACATAGAAAGGGTGCTGCGCGGCAACGTGCGGCTGGCCCGGCTGCTGGTGCGGCTGTTCGAGGCCAGGCTCGACCCGCGGCGGCCGGACGACGGCAGGCCGGAGGTCTGCGACGCGCTGACCGAGGAGATCCTCGCCTCGCTGGACGAGGTGGCCTCGCTCGACGAGGACCGCATCCTGCGGGCCTATCTGGAAATGATCCAGGCGACGCTGCGCACCAACGTCTTCCAGGCCGCGCGCGACGACGGTCGCGACGCCGGGGACGCGGGCAGTCAGTTCGTCACCGGCAGGCGCAAGCCGTACATCTCGCTGAAGGTCGATCCGCAGGCGATCAGCGTGCTGCCGCTGCCCCGGCCGAAGTACGAGATCTTCGTCTACTCGCCGCGCGTCGAGGGCGTGCACCTGCGCTTCGGCAAGGTCGCCCGAGGCGGCCTGCGCTGGTCGGACCGCATGGAGGACTTCCGGACGGAGATCCTCGGCCTGGTCAAGGCGCAGATGGTCAAGAACACCGTCATCGTGCCGACCGGCTCCAAGGGCGGCTTCGTCGTCAAACGCCCTCCCACGGGAGGGCGCGACGAGTTCCTGGCCGAGGGCGTGGCCTGCTACCGCCAGTTCATCTCCGGCCTGCTCGACCTCACCGACAACCTGGTCGCCGGGGAGGTCGTGCCGCCGCCCGACGTCGTGCGGCACGACGGCGACGACACCTACCTCGTGGTCGCCGCCGACAAGGGCACCGCGACGTTCTCCGACATCGCCAACGAGGTGGCCAAGGAGTACGGCTACTGGCTCGGCGACGCCTTCGCCTCGGGCGGGTCGGTCGGCTACGACCACAAGGCCATGGGCATCACCGCCAGGGGCGCCTGGGAGTCGGTCAAGTACCACTTCCGCACGCTCGGGGTGGACGTGCAGAGCACCGACTTCACCGTGGTCGGCGTCGGCGACATGTCGGGCGACGTGTTCGGCAACGGCATGCTCCTGTCGGAGCACATCCGGCTCGTGGCGGCCTTCGACCACCGGCACGTGTTCGTCGACCCCGCCCCGGACGCCGCGCGGAGCTTCGCCGAGCGGCGCCGGCTGTTCGAGCTGCCCAGAAGCTCCTGGGACGACTACGACAGGTCGCTGATCTCGGCGGGCGGCGGCGTGTGGCCGCGCACCGCGAAGTCGATCCCGATCTCGCCGCAGACGCGCGCCGCGCTCGGCCTGCCGCACGGCGTCAGCGCGCTCGCGCCGAACGACCTGATCAGCGCGATCCTGCGGGCCCCCGTCGACCTGCTGTGGAACGGCGGCATCGGCACGTACGTCAAGGCGTCGTCGGAGACCCACGCCGACGCGGGGGACAAGGCCAACGACGCGCTGCGGATCAACGCGGCCGACCTGCGCTGCAAGGTCGTGGGCGAGGGCGGCAACCTCGGCTTCACCCAGCGCGCCCGGATCGAGTTCGCGCTGAACGGCGGGCTGATCAACACCGACTTCATCGACAACTCGGCTGGCGTGGACACCTCCGACCACGAGGTGAACATCAAGATCCTGCTCGACCAGGTCGTCCGCGACGGCGACATGACCGACAAGCAGCGCAACCAGCTCTTCCTCGACATGACCGACGAGGTGGGCAGGCTGGTGCTGGAGGACAACTACGCCCAGAACGTCGTGCTCGCGGCGGCCCGCGCCCAGGCGCCGGAGATGCTGCACATCCACGCCCGCTACCTGCGGAGGCTGGAGCGCGAGGGGCTGGTCAACCGGGAGCTGGAGTTCCTGCCGTCGGACAAGGTGCTCGCCGAGCGGCGCCAGGCCGGGCTCGGGCTCACCAACCCCGAGTTCGCGGTGCTGCTCGCCTACACCAAGCTCGTGGTGGACGCCGAGCTGCTGCAGTCGGAGATCCCCGACGACCCGTCGCTGGCGTCGTGGCTGGTGTCGTACTTCCCCTCGGCCCTGCGCCACCGTCTCCGGGCGTACATGGACTCCCACCCGCTGCGCCGGGAGATCATCACCACCCGGATCGTGAACGACTTGGTGAACTTCGGCGGGACGAGCTTCGTCTACCGGTTCGGCGAGGAGACCGGCGCCTCGACGGCCGACATCGTGCGGGCCTACCTCGTGACGCGGGAGGTCTTCGACCTGCCGTCGTTCGTGCGCCAGATCGAGGAGCTGGACAACGAGGTGGACACCGCGACCCAGCTCGCCATGCTGCTGGAGGGCCGCAAGCTGTCCGAGCGCGGCACCCGCTGGCTGCTCGGCAACCGCCGTCCGCCGCTCGACCTCGCCTCCACGGCCCGCTACTTCATCGAGGGCGCCGGCGGCCTGCTGCCCCACCTGCCCAAGCTGCTGACCGGCCCCGACCTGGTGGCCTACGAGGAGCGCAGGGACTCCTTCGTGGCCAGGGGCGTGCCCGGCGAGCTGGCCGAGCGGGTCGCGGCGATGGTGCCGGCCTACTCCACGTTCGACCTCGTGGAGATCGCGGCGTACACCGGCCGGCCGGTGAGCGAGGTGGCCGAGGTCTACTTCGACCTGGCCGACCGGCTCCAGCTCGCCCGGCTGCGCGAGCGGGTGATCGCGCTGCCGCGCGACAGCCGGTGGAACTCGATGGCGAGGAGCGCGCTGCGCGACGACCTGTACGCCGCGCACGCGACGCTCACCAGGGATGTGCTGATCCACAGCCGGCCGGGCCTGTCGCCCGAGGAGCGGCTGGCGAGCTGGACGGAGGCCAACCAGGCCGCGGTGACGCGGTCGCGGCAGACGCTGTCGGAGATCTGGGAGAGCGACACCTTCGACCTGGCGACGCTGTCGGTCGCGCTGCGCGCGGTGCGGACGCTGGTGTCCACCAGCAACCTCCCCCACGCGGAGGCGTGACCGTGCTCGCCGATCAGCGGTTCGAGCCGCCGGTGACGATGCCCTCGTAGCCGACGACGTGCGCGGGCGCGGTGGACGCCTTGGGCGGCACCGCGCTCACGTACTGCTGGGTCTCGACGATCTGCCGCTTCTGCCGGATGAACAGGTCCTTGGCGGGGCTCAGCAGCCAGCGGGCCTCGGCGGGGATCCCCACCGGGCGGCCCTCGCCGCACTTCAGCCCCTGGGGCTGGCCCTGCGGCTGCCCGCTGACGGTCCACGAGGACGTGCGGATCAGCGTGTACAGCATCATCGCGCCGCCGTCGCGCGTGCGCAGGGCGAAGGTCGGGTAGTTGGGAGCCGAGGCGAAGATCGACTCGTAGACCATGCAGTCGTCGGCCTTCGCCTTCGCCTTGGTCTTGACGATCTCGTCGTAGAAGCCGGTCGTCTGCGGGCCGGGGGCGATCAGCCCGGAGGCGTAGCCCTTGGGGCCCTCCTCGGCGACCGTGGCGTGCAGCGGGCCCATCAGGTTGGGGCTGATGGCCACCGAGGTGTCGCGCGACTCCAGCGCCGTGGCGTACCCGTCCGCGTCGAGGGCGGCCGAGGGCGGGTCCTGGCCGGGATAGAGCAGGGACGCGAAGCTGTTGAGCCACCGCCCGTCCTGGCCCTGCCGTACGAACGTGAACACGCCGGTGCGGACCTCGCCCGACGCGTCGCGCCGCCGGGCGGTGGCGGCGAACCAGGCGGTGGAGCGGCCGCTCTGCCGGGGCACGAGCACCGTACGGCGATCCCACGTGTAGCGGGCGGGCTTGCCCTCCTGGGAGTGGATGTCGGCGATCGTGATGGGCCGCTGGCCGTCCTGGGTGAGCCGCAGCTCCCACTGGTCGGCCCCGGCCAGCCGCAGCACGTCGTCGGTGTCGAGGAACGCGTCGAGCGCCCGGGACGCCTCCTCCAGCGTCACCGCAGGGGGGCTGGGCGACGGCGAGGGGCTCTCGCCGGGACTCGGCAGGGCGGAGGTGGCCGCCGCCGGGCTGGCCGTCGGCCGGGCCGGCTCCCCGCCGGAGCAGGCGACGGCCGCACAGGCGACGAGGGCAAGGGCCAGCGCACTCCGAACGACCCCGTTCACGCCAGCCTCCCCATGCAATCGATCCACATGCTACCGACGCGTGCTGCCTGACCGGGTCTCCGATTCGCGTACCCTTTACAGACGTGGCAGTCATCGATCCAGCCGAAGAGATCAACGAGCTTAGCGGCACGCTGAAGGGCATTCAGGACGTGCTCGACCTCGACGCCCTGCGCAAGCAGATCGCGGAGTTGGAGGACCAGGCTGCCGCGCCCGACCTGTGGAACGACCCCGAGCAGGCGCAGCGCGTCACCAGCCGCCTCTCCCACCTGCAGGCCGAGGTCAACCGGGTGGACGGCCTGGGCCGCCGCCTGGAGGATCTGCCGGTCCTGTTCGAGCTGGCGTCCGAGGAGGGCGACGAGGACGCGCTGGCCGAGGCGGAAAGGGAGCTCGCCGCGCTCAGGTCCGAGGTCGGCGCGCTCGAGGTCCGCACGCTCCTTTCGGGCGAGTACGACGCCCGCGAGGCCCTGGTGACCATCAACGCGCAGGCGGGCGGCGTCGACGCGGCCGACTGGGCCCAGATGCTGCTGCGCATGTACCTGCGGTGGGCCGAGCGCAAGGGCTACCCGGCGGAGGTCTACGAGACCTCCTACGCCGAGGAGGCCGGCATCAAGTCCGCCACCTTCACCGTCAAGGCCCCCTACGCGTACGGCACGCTCAGGGGCGAGCACGGCACCCACCGGCTGGTGCGGATCAGCCCGTTCGACAACCAGGGCCGCCGGCAGACCTCGTTCGCGGGCGTGGACGTGGTGCCCGTGGTCGAGCAGACCGACCACATCGACATCAACGAAGACGACCTGCGCATCGACGTCTACCGGTCGTCCGGGCCGGGCGGCCAGGGCGTGAACACGACCGACTCGGCCGTGCGGATCACCCACCTCCCGACCGGGATCGTGGTCTCCTGCCAGAACGAGCGGTCGCAGCTGCAGAACCGCGCGACGGCGATGGCCGTCCTCCAGGCCAAGCTGCTCGAGCGCAAGCGCCAGGAGGAGGCCGCGGCGATGAACGAGCTGCGCGGCGAGACGACGACGTCATGGGGCACGCAGATCCGCAACTACGTGCTGCACCCCTACCAGATCGTCAAGGACCTGCGCACGGGTGTGGAGGCCGGCAACCCCTCCGCCGTGCTGGACGGCGACCTCGACGAGTTCATCGAGGGCGAGATCCGCTGGGCGCGGCGCCAGGAGTCGGGTGACGGTCAGTAACCGCTGACGTGCGTGAGCGCGACCAGCGCCACGACCAGTAGCACGACAAGCGCGATGACCAGGGGCGACAGCCCCATGAACCCGTGGTGGTGAACCTTGGCGCGGCCCTCACGGCAGACGGGGCAGCGCCCCTCCACCACGGGGCCCGCGCACGCGGCGCAGATCAGATGTTCGCAGCTCATAGCAGCTTTACCGCCCCATCGCCCAAGGGCTAATCGTTTTGTTTCCGTTATGGACGTTCCATGCCAGTGTTACCCCTAGACTGGCCTCTGGCCAAACGGAACGTCGATCCAGAGCAAAGTGACCGGCGACCCCCGGACCGGCCGTCCCACCCCCTAGACTGGCTAGCCGTGATGCGCCCGTGATCCATTTCGATAATGTCACCAAGGTCTACGCGAACCAAAACCGGCCCGCCCTCGACCACGTGAGCGTGGACGTCGACAAGGGCGAGTTCGTGTTCCTGGTCGGTCCGTCAGGGTCGGGGAAGTCCACCTTCCTCCGGCTGGTCCTGAAGGAGGAGCGGCCCAACAGCGGCTCCATCCACGTGGCGGGCAAGGACCTGTCGAAGCTGTCCAACTTCAAGGTGCCGCACCTGCGCCGCCGCATCGGCTGCGTGTTCCAGGACTTCCGGCTGCTGCCGAACAAGAACGTCTATGAGAACGTGGCGTTCGCCCTGGAGGTCATCGGCAAGCCGCGCCGCTTCATCCGCAAGGTCGTGCCCGAGGTCATCGAGCTCGTCGGCCTCGAGGGCAAGGCGCACCGCATGCCGGAGGAGCTGTCCGGTGGTGAGCAGCAGCGGGTCGCCATGGCCCGCGCGTTCGTCAACCGGCCGATGATCCTGCTCGCCGACGAGCCCACCGGAAACATCGACCCCGCCACGAGCATCGGCATCATGAAGGTGCTCGACCGAATCAACAGGACCGGCACGACCGTCCTCATGGCGACACACGACGCCGCGATCGTCGACTCCATGCGCAAGCGCGTGGTCGAGCTCGAGGACGGCAAGATCGTCCGCGACCAGTCGCGCGGCGTGTACGGCCAGGCGTATTAGGAGTAACTGGGACCATGCGGGCCAACTTCATCTTCTCCGAGGTCTGGATCGGCCTTCGGCGCAACCTCACGATGACCATCGCGGTGATCGTGACGGTGGCGGTCGGCATGGCGCTGCTCGGCGTCGGACTGATGATCAACTCCCAGGTCTCGAAGCTGACCGGCTTCTGGAGCGACAAGGTCGAGTTGTCGGTCTACCTGTGCACCAAGGGATCGCCCTTCGAACCCTGTAAGAACAGGGGCGCCGTCACCCAGGACGAGAAGAGCACCCTGGAGCAGACGATCAAGGGGCTCCCGGACGTCGAGCGGGTGCAGTTCGAGAACCAGGCCCAGGCGTTCAAGAACTTCCAGAGCACCGAGAACAACACGCTGCTGCTCTCGGTGACCAAGCCCGAGGACATGCCGGAGTCGTTCCGGGTCAAGCTGAAGGACCCGGAGAAGGCGGCGGCCGTGGCGAGCAGCCTCAAGGGGCAGCCCGGCGTCTCCAACGTCGTCAACGAGCGCGACCTGCTCCAGTCGGTCTTCGGCTTCATGGACACGCTGCGCAACGTGGCGCTCGGCATCGCGATCCTCATGGTGATCGCGGCCACCCTGCTGATCGGCAACACGGTCCGGCTGTCGGCGTACAACCGCCGGAGAGAGACCGGCATCATGCGGCTGGTCGGCGCCTCCAACATCTACATCCAGCTTCCGTTCGTGCTGGAGGGCCTGATCGCCGGTCTCATCGGCGGCGTCCTGTCCGGCGTGATCCTGATCATCGTGAAGGTCTTCATCTTCGAGTCGATCCAGACCTACATGGCCGCGCCGCTCGGCTGGGACACGGTCGCCGGCGTGATCACCGGCACGATGGCCATCGGCGTGCTGATCTGTGTGCTCGCCTCGTTCGTCACCCTGCGCCGCTACCTGCGGGTGTGATCCCGCACCGGCCGCGCAGCTCGTTTCCGCCCCTCGCGGCGACGGTAGGCTCCCCTTATGCCACGTGAGACCGGGCGCAAGCTGATCGCCCAGAACAAGCGTGCCAGGCACGACTTCTTCATCGAGGACACCTACGAGGCCGGGCTCGTCCTGACCGGCACCGAGGTCAAGTCCCTGCGGGCGGGAAAGGCCAACCTGACCGACGGCTACGCCTCGGTCGAGGGCGGCGAGGTCTGGCTGATCAATGTGTACATCCCGGAGTACAGCCAGGGCACCTGGACCAACCACGCCGCCCGGCGCACCCGCAAGCTGCTGCTGAACCGCAAGGAGATCGGCAAGCTCGACGCGACGCTGAAGGAGAAGGGCCTCACGCTGATCCCGCTGTCGATGTACTTCAAGGACGGCCGGGCGAAGATCGAAATCGGCATCGCCAGGGGTAAGAAGGACTACGACAAGCGGCAGACGCTCATGGAGAAGCAGGCCACGCGGGAGATGGCGCGGGCCATGTCGAACGCGGTACGCCGCCGGGGGGGCCGTTAGGCCGTGTCCTTCCGACCATTCGGGGCCGTCCGGGCGAGAGCCGTACGGGCCGCGCTCGCGCTGGGGCTGACCGCGCCCCTGCTGACCGGCTGCTTCGAGGAGCCGTCGCCGCACGAGGCGGTGCGCGACTTCCTCGTCGGCTGGCAGACGGGGGACTACGCGGCCGCCGCGCGGCGGGCCGACGGCGACCAGGCTGCGGTGCGCAAGGCGCTGGAGGACGCCCGGCTGCAACTGGACGCCGCCTCGATCCGCTTCGCCCTGCGCGGGATCAGCCAGGACGGCGACACCGCACAGGCCGGCTACCACGCCGAGGTGGACCTCGGCGAGAACAACCCCCTCTGGCAGTACGACGGGAACCTGCCCCTGCACCTTGTCGGCGGCCAGTGGAGGGTGCGGTGGTCGCCGAGCGTCATCCACCCCGACCTGCACCCCGGGCAGCGGCTCGCGGTCGCCACCGTCCCCAAGGGCCGCAAGCCGATCCTCGACCGGAACGGCAACTCGTTGCAGGACGAGACCGTCCTGCACGTCGCCGGTGTCTTCCCCGCCAAGGTCAAGGACCCCGGCCGGCTCTGCGACCAGCTGTCGAAGGTCACCGGCTTCGCCCAGGATCGCCTGCTGAGCCGCATCCTGTCGTCGCCCCCGCAGGACTTCGTCCCCCTCGCGACGTTCGGGCGGACGAAGTTCGCCCAGATCAGGTCCAAGCTGGAGGCCATCCAAGGTCTGGAGTTCCAGATCGACAACCCGCCGGTCGCCCCCAAGTCGCCCACCCAGATCGTCGGGGTGGTCACGGCCATCACCCCGGAGGCGGAGCAGCGGCTCGGCGGGCCGCAGCGGGCCGGCGACACGCTCGGCCGTGACGGCCTGCAGAAGGCCTACCAGGACCAGCTCACCGGCTCGACCGAGACCCGGGTCGTCATCCTCGACAACGCGACCGGGCGACAGGTCAAGGAGCTCAAGGCGTGGCCGGGGCGGGAGAACTCGTCGGTCCAGACCACGATCGACAGCCGGCTGCAGAGCGTGGGGGACGCCGCGGTGGCGGGGCCCCGCCCGGCCGCGCTCGTCGCGGTGCAGGCGTCCACCGGCCAGGTGCTCGCCGTCTCCACCAACCAGCTGCACCAGGAGAAGGACGCGCTGGCCGGCAAGTTCGCGGCCGGCACCGCCTTCTCGGTCGTCGCCGCGGAAGGACTGCTCCAGTCGGGCCTCGACCCGAAGCAGAAGGTGCCGTGCAGCGCCGACCGCACCGTGGGCGGAGCCCGGTTCCAGCAACCCGGCGTCGACGGCGTGACGACGCCGACCTTCCAGACCGACTTCGCGCAGGGCTGCGTGACCGCCCTGGCGTCGCTGGCCCGGCGGATCAGCGGGCAGCGCCTGTCCGCCAGCGCGAGCCAGTTCGGCATCGGCGGCGACTGGAAGCTGCCGCTGAAGACGTTCAGCGGGGCGATGGACGACCCCGACGGCGACGCCGCCATCGCGAAGATCATGGCCGGGCAGGGCACCCGCGTGAGCCCGCTGTCGATGGCTCTGGTCGCCGCGGCAGTCAAGTCCGGCACGTGGCGGCCGCCGGTGCTGGTGACCTCGCCCGTCGCTCCCGACCCGGCGGCCGGGAACGGCGCCACGCCGTCCGCCGCGCAGCCCGTGACGCTCGACCCCGCGATCATCGCGAAGCTGCGCACGCTCATGCGGGCCGGTGTGACGTCCGGCGCGGCCTCCGCCGCCTCCGCTCCCGGCGACCCCGTGTACGGCGTGGCCGCCGAGGTCACCCAGACGGAGAAGAAGGAGCGCACCCGGCTCTCGTGGTTCGTGGGCTGGCAGGGAGACGTCGCGGTCGCCGTGCTGACGCAGAGCGGCGATACGGCGGCCGCTTCGGCGATCGCCGGGAGCTTCTTCCGCGACGCCCAGCCCCAGACCTGAAAAATGCCCGGAGGCGAGCAACCATCAGGGCGGCGACCGGCGTCTTTCTAGGTGACTGGGACCCGCTTGGGGGGTTGCGGGCCCAGTCGCCGTGATGAGGACAGGGCTCCATCTCGGGGGGAGCCCTGCCCGTCTGGACCGGCTCGACCCTGCCGGTCGGCCCCCGGGGCGCGTGCCAGAGGCCGCGTTCCCGGGGGCCTCGGCGTCCCACCGGCCCGCCGGTGGGTGGGCAAGGAATTCGAGTCGCGTCACCGGTGTTGTCATGAGTAAGCTTGTGACGCCAGGTCCTCGGGCCTGGATTGACAACTGCACAGGGGGTGACCGGTTTCGACTTCGACATTGCAAGTCAGGGGAAGCGGGTCGGGGACTGCGGACATAACCCCGTCAACACTGTGACCGCGAACAAATAAGTGCCAATAAGAAGAGCACTGAGGTCAGCCAGGCTTCCCTGGCTCTCGCCGCCTAAGCAGCGAGAAACCTCTGTCAGCCCGGGAGTGCCTTCGGCCCGGAACTGACATCGCTAGAAGGCTCAACCGTCCGGCCCGGTCACGGGGCCGTACGGGAAATCAAACAGTGACTGGGCCCGTCGGCGACTCGCCTGTGAGATTGCCGGGGCCGAGAAAAGCGCAACAGGCTGCACCCGGAGAAGCCCTGTCTTGGTGTTGAAGGACGCGGGTTCGATTCCCGCCACCTCCACATCTCCGCGAAAGGGCGGGGAGGAAGCGACCGCTTCCTCCCCGCCCTTTCGCGTCTAGACCCGTTGCGGCTGTTCGTCCTGAGCGAGCGGGTCGGAGGGACGGTGGACGAGGTCGGGCAGGAGGGTGGCCAGACCGGCCAGCGCCAGCGTGGCGCCGAGCCACAGCGGGGCCCGCAACCCCCAGGCGTCGATGACGACGGCCCCGACGGAGGAGCCGATGATGATGCCGAGGGTGATGAATGAGGAATGGACCGTGTTGACCAGCGGGCCGGCGTTGCCGGTGCGCTGAACACGGGTGGCCATCGCCGGGTTCATGGTCACGCCGGCCAGGCCGACGCCCATCATGCAGACGACCGCCGGGCCGGGCAGGTCGGCGAAGGCGGCGAAGCCGGTGAGGAAGACCAGGTTGAGGACGAGGCCGATCGCGAGGACGGGAACGGTGTGGCGGTCGGCGAGGCGGCCGACCACGGTGTTCCCGACGACGGTGGCGGCTCCGTAGGCGATCAGTAGCAGGGGGACCGCTCCGGGGGAGAACCCGGTGACCTCGGTGAGGATGGGGTTGAAGTAGCTGAAGGCCGAGAAGGTGGCGCCGATGATGAGCGTGCTGGTCGACAGCACCAGCCACAGCCTGGGCCTGGTCAAGACGCCGGCCTCCTGGCGGAGACCGCCGCCCTCGACCCGGTTCAGGTGCGGCACACCGATCAGGGTTGCCACGGCGGCGGTCAGAGCGAGCAGGGAGACGGCCCAGAACGCCGCCCGCCAGCCGAACCGCTCGCCGATCATCGTGGACAGCGGCAGCCCCAAGAGGGTGCCCAGCATCAGGCCGTTCATGGCCACCGCGATCGCCCGGCCGCGGATCTCGGGCCGGGCGAGACGGGCGCACAACGAGATGCCGACGCCGAAGAAGGCCTGTGAGGCGATGCCGGTGATGATCCGGGCGCCCATCATGGTGCCGTAGCCGGTCGCCGTGGCGGCCAGCACGTTGCCCGCCAGGAATACCGCGAGCAGTGCCGTCAGCGCCGTGCGCGGCGGCAGCTTCGCCACCGCCACGGCCAGGAACGGCCCCCCGGCCGCCATCGCCACCGCGAACGCGGTGATGAGGTAGCCGATCTGGGGAACGGTGGCGTCCAGCCCGGCGGCCATCTCCGGCATCAGCCCGGCGACCGCGAACTCGCTGGTCACCATGGCGAAGATGCCGAGCGCCAGCACGTATACGGCACGAGGCATGTACGTTCTCCATCTGCAGAGTTTTGGATAGATCGGTTCAAAATCGGGGCGTGCGAAGGCACCGTCCGGGTGTGGATGGTGCCAGGGTCGGCGGTCCGGGCGGCGGTTCAGCGGGTCAGGGCGTCCAGGGTGATCTCGGCGATGGACTCCAGGGCCGCGCGGTCCGCGCCTCCCTGGCTGGAGACGCGCATGCCGGCGATGGCCGCGTTGACGAATCGGGCCAGCGCTATCGGTTGGCGCGCCGAGGCGATGCTTCCGTCGCGGCGGCCCTCCTCGATGGTTGTGCGGAGGGCCGACAGTCGCCGGGTCGTGTCACGCTCCAGCATTTCGGCCGCCCGGGTCTCGTGGGCGGCCGCTTCCACCGTGGTGTTCACGCCCAGGCAACCCGGGCCGCGACCGCCGGTCCGGTTCGCGGTCTCATCCTCGACGACCAGGGCGAGCAGGGCGCGGATGCGATCGGCGCCGCTCCTCGTCGAGTCCTCCAGGATGGCCAGGTGAGCGGTGGTCATGCTGTCGAGATAGCGACCCAGTGCGCGCTCGAACAGATCCTGCTTGCTCTTGAAGGTGTTATAGATGCTGCTGCGGCCCAGTCCGGTGGCGTCGCACAGGTCCTGTGTGGAAGCGGCCTCGTAGCCCTTCTCCCAGAACGTGCGCATCGCCGCGTCCAGGGCCCGCTCCTCGTCGAACGTCCTCGGCCGGGCCATGCAGGCAGCCTAGCAAAGTTTTGAACCGACCGTTTCAATACTCCTGCCCGTGTCACCCCGTGGAGCCCACCCCTGGAGTGGCTCTCAGGCAGGACGAGTACCTAGAGTCGGGGTGTGACGTGGGAGGGGGCGCCGTGGGGGAGCCGGAAATCGTGGTGCGGCGGTCGTTGCCGTCGGAGCCTGCCGTACGGGGATCGGCCTCGCTGTTCCTGACCGAGGCGCAGCGGCAGGGCGTGCGGGCCGGGCGCCGGATGCTGTACGTCGGCCCGGAGCCCGCGTCCGAGCACGTGGCCGCCGGTCTGCGGGTCGAGCCGGGCACGCCGGTGCTGGCCCGGCGCAAGCTGCTGCTCGCCGGCGACGTGCCGGTGCGGATCGCGACGAGCTTCCTGCGGCTCGACCTCTTCGCGGACACGCCGCTGTGCGAGCCGGGCTTCCTGGCACCGAGCCTGCAGGCGCGCATCGAGGAGCGGGGCCACCGGTTCGGTCGGGCCGAGGAGCACCTGGTGGCCCGGCCGCCCCGGGGTGACGAGGGCGCCGTTCTGGGCTTGGACCCCGGCGAGTGGGTGGTCCAGATCGTGCGGGCCGCGTACTCGTCCGACGACCTGCCGATCCACGTGCTGGAGACGGTCTGCGCCGCCTCCCGGCACGTCTTCGACATCGTTCAGGTGAGCGGCGCCGACGAGTTCTGACCGACGTGTACTGTGGTACGGCGTAGTACGGGTCGTTAGGATGGAACGATGAGCGCCAGACCCAGACCTGTCGATGTCAGTGTGCGGCAGTTCGTCAGCGACTCCGGCAGCATCACCCGGGGGCTGCGGCAGGGACAGCAGTATGTGTTGACGATCAACGGTGAACCGCTTGCCGACGTCATCCCGATCAAGCGCCGCCGGGCCGTTCCAACGGCGGAGGTGCTGGCCGTTTTCGCTACCGCGCCTGTCCTCGATGTCGACGAACTCCGCGCCGACCTGGACGCCGTGATCGATCAGGAGTTGCCCGCCGATCCGCTGGAGGGGACCGGCCTGTGAGACATGCGGAAGGTGTGCTCGACACCAACATCGTGGCCGTCCTGTCCCTGTTCGATGCCGCCGAACTTCCGGAAGCATCCCTGATCACGGCTGTCACGCTCGGCGAGTTGTCGGACGCGCCGCATGCCACCGCTGACCCGATCAAGCGGGCCCGGAGAATAGCCGTCCTGCAGCATGTCGAGGCCACTTTTGACGCGCTGCCCTACGACGCCGAGGCTGCCCGCATATACGGCCAGATATGCGCTGCCGTTCGCATCTCCGGCCGGGAGCCACGCGGCAGGGTGGCCGACTTGATGATCGCCGCGATCGCCGCCAGCAATGGGCTTCCTCTCTACACAGCCAATCCGAAGGACTTCACCGGTCTCGACGGCATGGTGGAAGTCGTGGCCGTCTCGCGGCCTCCGGGCGCGACGGGCTGACTCACCCCGAAGCGCTCAGGTGAGCGGCGCCCACGAGTTCTGACCGGCGTAGGCGTCGATCTCCGCGAGCAGGGCCGACGTGCCCTCAGCGCCGAGGAAGGACGCCTCGACCGCGGCGCGGGCCAGATCGGCGACGCCCTTCTCGTCGAGGGAGAGCAGCTCGGCCGCCACGGCGTACTCCCGGTTCAGGTCGGTGCCGAACATCGGCGGGTCGTCGGTGTTCACCGTGATCGGCACCCCGGCCGCGACCAGCGCGGGCAGCGGATGCTCGGCCAGGCTGGGCACCGACCGCGTGCAGACGTTGGAGGTGGGGCAGACCTCCAGCGTGATCTCGTGCTCGGCCAGGTGCTCCAGCAGTGCGCGGTCCTGCACGCTGTGGACGCCGTGCGCGATCCGCTCGGCGCCGAGGTCGCGTACGGCCTGCCAGACGTGGTCGGCGCCGACGACCTCGCCGGCGTGCGGCACCGAGTGGAGGCCGGCGGCGCGGGCCGCGGCGAAGTGCGGGGCGAACCACGATCGGGGCACCCCCGCCTCCGCGCCGCCGAGACCGAAACTGACCAGGCCGTCCGGCCGCTGGTCGAGCGCGATGGCGAGCGTCTGGTCGGCGGGCGGGCCCGGGATGCCGGGGATGTCGAAGCACCAGCGCAGGATGGTGCCGAAGTCCGCCTCGACCCTGCGGCGGGCGTCCTCGATCACCTCGCAGAACTCCTGGGGGGCGAAGCCCCGGGCCAGGTGGGGCTGCGGGGTGACGGTGAGCTCGGCGTACCGCACCCGCTGGGCGGCCAGGTCGCCGCCGACGCCGTAGATCAGCGTCCACAGGTCCTCGGGTGTCCTCACCAGGTCCACGATCTGCGGGTAGACCTGGAGGAAATGAGCGAAGTCGCGGAAGTCGTAGAAGGCCTCGACCTGTGCGGGGTCGGCGGGCACGGTCGTCGTCCCCTCGTAACGCGCGGCGAGTTCGGCGACGATGTGCGGTGACGCCGCACCGATGTGGTGCACGTGCAGTTCCGCCTTGGGCAGCCCGGCGATGAACCGGGCGAGTTGCGGGGAGATCACGGACAGAACGTAACAAGCAGGTAGGAGCCACCTCCAAGCGTTTCCGCGGTATCTCACACCACTTTGTCAGGATCGGGCTCACCCCCCGGCCTGCAACTCGCTGAGCACGACGGTCACCGTCCTCTTGGTGCCGTCCGGCTGCATCAGCTCGACCCGAGCCTTGTCGCCCGGTTTGAGTGCCACCAGGACCTGCGACAGGTCGCTGGCGGTGGGCGTGGGCGTGCCGTTGACCTTCACGATCACGTCGCCGGGGCGGATGCCCGCCGTGGCCGCGCCGCCGCCGGGGGACACCGAGCCGACGGCCACGCCGATCGGGTTGCCGTCCGCGTCGACCGCCGTGCCGACCCGTACGCCCAGGGCCGCCCGATGGCTGTTGACGACCCGGCCGTGCTGGATGATCTGGCGGGCGATGTCGGTCGCGGTGTCGCTCGGGATCGCGAAGCCGAGGCCGGGCGCGGCGCCCAGGTTGGGATCGACGGCGGCCAGCGTCGGGATGCCGATGACCTGGCCGGACAGGTCCACCAGCGCGCCGCCGCTGTTGCCGGGGTTGATGGGCGCGGAGGTCTGGACGGCGTTGGTGATGGTCGCGGCCCCGCCGCCGGCGTGCCTTTCGCCCGTCACGGTGCGGCCCAGTGCCGACACGATGCCCTGGGTCACGCTGCCGGAGAAGCCGAGCGGGTTGCCCATCGCGAGCACGATCTGCCCGACCTTGAGGTTCGCGGAGCGGCCGAAGGTCGCGGGCGTCAGCCCGTTCTTGTTCTCGACCTGGATGATCGCCAGGTCGCCCGGGGGATAGGAGCTCACCAGCCTGGCCTTCCTCGGCTTGCCGCCGGTCGCCAGCGTGACCTGGAACTCCGTGGCGGCGCCCACGACGTGGGCGTTCGTCAGGATGTGGCCGTCGGTGTCGTAGACGATGCCCGAGCCCAGCGCCTGTCCTGTGGTGATCTGCACGATCGACGGAAGGACCCTCTTGATGACCTGCTCGTAGGCCGTCTCGAGCTCGATCGGGCGGGACGGCATGGGCGCGGCCGTCCCCGTCTTCGGAGGGGCCGTCGGAGAGGCGGTCTCGCCCGGGGTGGTCCCCGGCGCGCATCCCCCCGCGACCAGCGCGGCCACGGCCGGGGCGGCGACCGTGCGGAGGACCTTCCGTGAGAGCTGCATAGTCCCCTGTCTACCTGCGGGAACGGTCGCCGCAAGGCGGCACGCCGGGACCGGCGCAGGTCATGACGGGTGCCGGGAACGGCCGATACCGGAGCCCGCGGAACCCGGCCTAGCCAGCGAATATTCCTCTAGAATATGGTTCTACAAGGATCTAGTGCTGGAGGATCTTATGGCGATCGGGCTGAGCGAGGAGCACGAGGCGCTTCGCGAGTCGGTGACCGGATGGGCCGAGCGGGCCGTGCCCGCCGACCTCGTGCGAAGCACGGTGGGTGTCCTCGCCGATCCGGGAACGGAGGAGCGCCCGGCCTTCTGGCCCGCTCTCGCCGGCCAGGGGCTGCTCGGGCTGCACGTCCCGGAGGAGTTCGGCGGCTCCGGCTACGGCCTGCTGGAGGCGGCCGTGGCGATCGAGGCGCTGTCGGAGCGGGTGGCGCCCGGCCCGATGGTGCCGACCGTGCTCGCCAGTGCCGCGATCCTCGCCTCCGAGGGCAAGGCGCAGGCCGACCTGCTGCCCGGGCTCGCGGACGGATCGCTGACCGGCGCGGTGGCGCTCGAGGCCGAGATCACCGGTGTCCGCGACGGCGACGCGCTGACGATCAGCGGCGCGGCCGGGTACGTCCTCGGCGCGGTGGTCGCCGACGTGCTGGTCCTGCCGGTGGTGACGGACGGCGGCGAGGAGTGGGTGGCCGTCGACGCCGCCCAGGCGACGGTCACCGCGGTCAAGTCGCTCGACCTCACCCGGGGTGTGGCCAAGGTCGAGCTGGACGGCGTACGGGTGCCCGCCGAGCGGGTGCTCACCGGCCTGACCGGCGCCGAGGTGCGGAACGCGGCCGCGGTCGTCCTCGGCGCGGACGCGGCAGGGGTGGCCGCCTGGTGTGTGTCCGCCGCCGCCGACTACGCCAAGGTCCGGGTGCAGTTCGGCCGCCCGATCGGCCAGTTCCAGGGCATCAAGCACAAGATCTCGCGAATGCTGGTGGCGCTGGAGCAGGCGCGGGCCACGGTCTGGGACGCCACCCGGGCGGAGGGCGCCGAGCGCGACTACGCCGCCGCGATCGCCGCCGTCATGGCGCCCGACGCCGCCGTGCAGTGCGCCAAGGACGCGATCCAGACGTTCGGCGGCATCGGCTACACCTTCGAGCACGACGCGCACCTGTACTACCGCCGGGCGCTGACCATCCGCGCGCTGCTTGGCTCCTCCTCCGAGTGGTCCGACCGGGTGGCCGCGCTCGCGCTCCAGGGCGTCGCCCGGGAGATGGAGATCGACCTGCCGGAGGAGTCGGAGCCGCTGCGCGAGTCGATCCGGGCGGAGCTCGCCGAGATCGCCCCACTGGAGGGCGCCGAGCAGAAGCGGGCCCTGGCCAAGGCCGGTTTCGTCATGCCGCACCTGCCCAAGCCCTGGGGCCGTGCGGCCTCCCCGCTGGAGCAGGTGCTGATCCACCAGGAGGTCAGAGCGGCCAAGATCAAGCTGCCGCAGATGATCATCGGTGCCTGGGTGGTGCCGTCGCTGGTCACGTACGGCACGCCGGAGCAGCAGGAGCGGTTCCTGCCGCCGACGCTGAGCGGCGAGCTGATCTGGTGCCAGCTCTTCTCCGAGCCGGGGGCCGGCTCCGACCTCGCGTCGCTGCAGATGAAGGCGGAGAAGGTCGAGGGTGGCTGGAAGCTCAACGGCCAGAAGATCTGGACTTCGGTGGCGCACGTCGCCGAGTGGGCCATCTGCATCGCCCGGTCCGACACCTCCAAGCCCAAGCACGACGGCATCACCTACTTCCTCGTGGACATGAAGGCGCCCGGCGTCACCGTGCGGCCGCTGACCGAGATGACCGGGGAGAACCTGTTCAACGAGGTGTTCCTCGACGACGTCTTCGTGCCGGACGACCTGGTCGTCGGCGAGGTCGACGAGGGCTGGCGGGTCGCCAGGAACACGCTGTCGAACGAGCGGGTCTCGCTGTCGTCCGGCTCGGGCGGCACCGGCGCCTCGGTGCCCGACCTGCTCGGCCTGGCCGGCCGGCTGAGCCGCGAGCTCACCGCCGCCGAGCGGCAGGACCTCGCCCGCGTCGTCTGCGAGGCGCACTCGATCAACGCGCTGTCGCTGCGGGTGACCCTCAAGCAGCTCGCCGGCAGCGAGCCGGGCGCCGACGCGTCGGTGCGCAAGCTGCTGTCCACCGCGCACGCGCAGCACGTCTCCGAGGTGGCGGTCTCGCTGCTCGGCCCGGCCGCCGTCACCGCGGCCGACTGGAAGCTCGGCGACGCCGGCTACTGGAACCGCGCCGTGCTCGCCACCCGCGCGATGACGATCTACGGCGGCACCACGGAGGTGCAGCTCAACATCATCGCCGAGCGCATGCTCGGCCTGCCCCGCGACCCTGAGCCGGGCAAGTAGCCCCGCGGCGGCCGGTCGTACGGGCGTTCCAGGCGCCCGCGCGACCGGCCGCCGCCGGCGCTTCGTCAGGCGATCGGGATGGTCGCCGCGAGCAGATGGGGGCCGGCCGGCACCACTAGGCCGGCACTACTAGAAGGTGCGGGCGATCTGGCGGGCGCGCTCGTCGGCCTGCTTTCGCGCGATGTCGTAGGAGCCGGTGAGCGTGGGGTGGTGGCGGATCTCCTGGATGTCGGCGACGCCCGCCCACCTCAGCCAGCCGTCGAAGAACGTCGACTGGAAGTCGTTGCCGAACTCCGGCCCGAGCCCCGGCCCCCACACCGCGCTGGTGTAGACGACGGCCGCCCGCTTGCCGGTCAGCAAACCGCGGTAACCCGTCTCCGGATGGACGTCGAAGACCTTCGCGGGCTGGCTGACGACGTCGATGAACTGCTTGAGCTTGTACGGCACGCCCGAGTTCCACATCGGCACGCTGAACAGGTACCGGTCGTAGGAGTCGAAGCGCTCGAACGTCCTGACGGCGGCGGCCCATGCCTCGGCCTGCTCGCCCTCGGGCGTGCCGCCGCCGAAGACGGTCATCTTGGCCCGCGCGGCGGCGGGGCCGAACTCGGGCAGCGTGCCGTCCCAGAGGTCGAAGCGGTCGACGACGTGGCCCGGGTGGGTCGTCAGGTATTCGTCGACGAAGGTCTCCGCGATGGCCGACGAGATCGACTCGGTGCCGCGGGGCGAGGCGGAGATATACAGCAATCCACTCATATCCGTTCCTTTCCGGACTGCGGTCCGATTACTGCGGTCAACGATACGGACTGGAGTCCGGTTGGTCAAGGAGGGTCTGAGTGACGACGCGCCACTAGCCTGTACGGCATGTGGCGGCCCTTCCGATCTGCCCGGCCTGACCTCGTGGGACGTGACGGCGCCGCCCCCGGGTCGGTGCTCGCGCGGTTCGGGCCGGCTGCGCTGGGACTCGCGTCAGGGGTGCTGGCGCTCGGGCCCGCCCTCGGGCCGGGGTTCGTGCTCCGCTACGACATGGTGTTCGTCCCCGGCCCGCCGCTGCGCCTCGGCGACGGGTTCCCCCGGGCCGTGCCGAGCGACCAGGTCGTGGCGCTGCTATCGGTCCTGCTGCCTGCGGAGATCGTCCAGAAGGCGATCCTGCTCGGATTGTTCGTGCTGGCCGCCTCGGGGGCGGCGGCTCTCGCGCGCGACGCCCTGCCGGAGGGCGCGGTCGTGCCCCGGCTGGCCGCGGCGGCGTTCTACGCCTGGAACGCCTACCTGGCCCAGCGCCTGCTCATCGGGCAGTGGGCGCTGCTGCTCGGATACGCCGGGCTGCCCTGGGCCGTGCGCGCCGCCGCGCGCGGCGGGGCCGCGCGGCTCGCGGCGGCCCTCCTGCCCGCCGCCGTGGGCGGGTTCCAGGCCATGCTCGTCAGCGCCCTGACCGTGCTCCCGGTGGCCGCGCTGGGCCGGCGGCGAGGCGGCGGGGGAGGAGGGGTGCGGGCGGTGCTGTCCGCGGTGTCGCCGCCGCTGGGCGTCCTGGCCGTGCTCAGCCTGCCGTGGCTCGTCCCCGCGCTCGTCTCGGTGCTCAGAGCGGACGCCGCGGCCGATCCCGCCGGGGTGGCCGCCTTCGCGCCCCGGGCGGACGGGCCGTTCGGAACGCTCGGCAGCCTGCTCACGCTCGGCGGCATCTGGAACTCCCACGCCACCGTGCCCGGACAGGACATGTCCGCCCTCGCCGCCGTCCGCCTCGCCCTCGCTCTCGTCGCGGTCGCCGGGTTCGTACGGCTCGGGTTCGTGCGGCGGCCCGCGTGGTGGCGGGGGCTGGCCGTGGCGGCGTGCGCCGGTGTCCTGATCGCGTGCGCCGGGGCCTTCGCGCCCGGCGTGCCGCGCGCTCTGATCGGATGGTGGGCGGGGTTCGGCCCGCTGCGCGACGGCCAGGTGTACGTCGCGCCGCTCGCGCTGGCGCAGGCCATGGGGGTCGCGGTGGCGGTGGCGGCCCTGCGCGCCGCCATGCCGGCGCCGGTCGCGGCGGCCGCGACGGCGGTGCCGGTGCTGGTCCTGCCGACGTTCGCGCTGGGCGCGTTCGGCAGGCTCGGGACGGCCGAGTATCCCGAGGAGTGGCGCCGCGTCCAGGCCGTCGTCGACGGGGACCCCGCTCCCGGCGCGGTGCTGTCGCTGCCCTGGAGCGCCTACCGGGCGTTCTCCTGGAACGGCGGCCGGGTGGTCCTCGACCCCGCCACCAAGATGTTCTCCCGGCCGGTGGTGTGGAACGACGCGCTCGTCGTCGGCACGGGCGGCGGGAGACGGATCCGGGTGGCCGCAGAGAGCCCCCGCGCGCGGCGGATCGGCGCGCTGCTGGCCGGGCCCGCTGCGGTGCCGCTCACCGGGGCGCTCAAGCGGGAGGGGGTGCGGTATGTGCTCGCCGGTGGAGTTGGCGAGAACACGTTCTTGTCCCGGTTGCCGGGGGCGACTCCCGTCTACAGAGGCCGCGAACTACTCCTGGTACGCCTGTGATCAGGCAAGATCGGCAAGGGGTGGCATACTGGACGGTAAGTCTTTTTATCACGGTTTGACCAAGGCTATGGTGTAGGAGCTGTATCACGTTCTAATCTCGGCGCACCGCGCGTTCCGACAAGGAGGAAGCATCCGTGTTGAAGGTGCTGGCTGCTCTCGCGGTCGGGGCCGTGCTCGCTGGCGCCGCCTCCATGGCGGTCGTCAACGTGGCCGCGCCCTCCGCCGAGCCGCCCAACAAGCCGCTCTACAACTACGGCGACAGGTGAGCGCACCAGACCTGACGCCCGTTCCATAAGGACTCCCTCGAAAAGGACTCCCCGCGAAGACCCAGTTCGTCAGGGGCGTGGTCTCGCCATGCCCTCATGCGTCCGTGCCCCGATTCGCCCGCACCGCCTCATCCGCCGCGCCCGGGACCATCCGTCCCGGCGGCCGCGTCCCGCGGTGCCTCCCCGAACTCGCCGCCGAGACGCGTCACCCGAAGGAGTGGTCGTGGTCGCACAGGGTGCGAAGGCGAAGTCCTCGGGGCACCCGGCCCCCCTTCCCGAGCCGCCCGACAGGCCGCACCTGGCGGCCGCCGGCGCAGGCGCGGCTCCGGCCGCCGTTCCCCTGCTCGACGGCGTGCGCGTGGCCGTGCTGAACTTCCGCGAGCCGAGCCAGACCGTCGCGGGCGGCGCGGAGGAGTACGCCTGGCGGGTGTCCGCCTACCTCGTCGGCCAGGGGGCGCGCGTCCACTTCGTCACCAGCCGGGAGCGGTACCAGACCCGCGCCGAGTCGCGTGACGGCATCGAGCTGCGCAGGATGGGCAACAAGTATCTGGTCTACCTCCTCGTCCCGCTCTGGCTGCTGCTGCACCGCCGCAGGTTCGACGTGGTCGTCGACTGCATGAACGGCATCCCGTTCTTCTCGCCGGTCGTGGCGCGCCGCCGTACGCGGGTGATCTGCGTGGTCCACCACGTGCACGACCGGCAGTTCTACGCGTTCTTTCCCCGGTGGCTGGCGCGGATCGGCTGCTTCATCGAGGGGCCGGTGGCGCGGCTGCTCTATCGGCGGTGCACGACGGTGACGGTCTCCGAGTCCTCCCGCGACGAGCTGCGCGAGCGCCTTCGCTGGCTGGCCCCGATCGAGGTCGTGCCCAACGGCAGCCCGACCGCCAGGCCCGTCGCGCGGGAGCCGGTGCCGGGCGACCCGGCGGTCGTCTACCTCGGCCGCCTGGTCGGCCACAAGCGCGTCGAGCGGGTGGTCGAGCTCGCCGCCGAGCTGGCGCCGGGCCGTCCCGGCCTGCACGTGCACGTCGTCGGGCGGGGCCCCGAGCACGACCGGCTGGCCGAACGGGCGGGCAGGCCCGACGTCGCCGGACGCGTCCACCTGCACGGGTTCCTGCCGGAGGCGGAGAAGAACGCGGTGCTGAGCGGCGCCAGGCTCAACGTCACGGCCTCGGAGTTCGAGGGATGGGGGCTGACCGTGATCGAGGCGGCGGCGCTGGGCGTGCCTACCGTCGCCTACGACGTGGCTGGCCTGCGCGACTCCGTACGGCACGGCGTGACGGGGTGGCTGGTGCGCGACGGCGAGCGGCTCGCCGACGTGGTCGGCCAGGCGCTGCGGGAGCTGGACGACCCCCTGACGAGGGCGCGGATGGCCCGGGCGTGCCGTCTCTGGGCGGGCGAGTTCACCTGGGGGAAGACGGGGGCGGCCATGACCGGACTGGTCGCGGCCGAGCTCGGCAGGCTTCCCGCGCGAACCCTCGAGACGTGTGCGGCCGACCCCCGTGAGAAGCCCTGAGCGCGCCCGTGTCCGTTGACGTCTCGGTCGAGCCGCGGGAGCCCGGTCCCGCCGGGGAAGGGGTGAGCCGCGCGCCGGATGCGATCGCCGGGGCCCCGGAGCCGGCTCGCTCCGCCCCTCCCGCGGCGCCGGGCCGGGCGCTGCGGCACCGGCTCCGGCTCCTGGCCGGCTGCCTGCTGCTGGCGGCCGTCGCCTTCAACACCGCGCCCGGCGCGGTGATCTCCGAGACCAAGCTCGACATGGCGGTGAACCCCCTGGGGTTCCTCTCGCGCGCGCTGCACCTGTGGGACCCGGCCTACTTCGGCCACCTGCAGAACCAGGCGTACGGCTATCTCTTCCCGATGGGCCCGTTCTACGTGCTCTTCCGGGCGATGGACATGCCGGCCTGGGACATCCAGCGGCTGTGGATGTCGCTCGTGCTGTGCGCGGCGTTCCTCGGGACCGAGCGGCTGGCCCGGGCCCTGGGCATCGGCTCGCCCGGCACCCGGATCCTCGGCGCGCTCGCCTACGCCCTGGCCCCGCACGCGCTGGCCCTGATCGGGATCAACTCCTCGGAGTTCCAGCCGAGCGCCGTGCTGCCGTGGGTGCTGCTGCCGCTGGTGAACGGCACCCGGGAGGGCGCGAGCTCACGCAGGGCCGCCGCACTGTCGGCCGTTGCGTTCCTGTTCGCGGGCGGCGTCAACGCCGCGGCGGAGCTGGCCGTCCTCGTCGTCCCGCTCCTGTACCTGCTGAGCCGTCGCCACGGTGGGCGCACATGGGCCCTGCTCGGGTGGTGGCTGCTGTTCGTCGGCCTCGTGTCGATGTGGTGGCTCGTCCCGCTGCTGCTGCTCGGCCGCTACATCTTCTCGTTCCTGCCGTTCATCGAGACGGCGTCGGCGACCACCAGCGTCACCTCCCTGCTGAACGCGCTGCGCGGCACGTCGAGCTGGATCTCGTTCCTGCCGGTGGACGGGCAGCCGTGGCTGCCGGCGTCCTACGAGCAGGCGACCGTGCCGTCGCTGGTCGCCGCCACGGCGCTGGTGGCCGGGCTCGGCCTGACCGGCGTCGTCCGCAGGGCGACCCCCGAGCGGACATTCCTGGTCCTGTGCGTGATCGCGGGCCTGCTGATCGTCACCGCCGGTCACGCGGGCGACCTCGCCCATCCCTGGACCGGCCAGGTCAGGGACCTGCTCGACGGGCCGCTCGCGCCCTTCCGCAACCTGCACAAGTTCGACGCGCTGATCCGGCTGCCGCTGGCGCTGGGGCTGGCCGCGCTGCCGATCGCCGGGCCGGTGCGCCTGCGCAGGCCGGTCACCGCGGTGGCGGCCGGGCTGCTCGCGCTCACGCTCGTGCCGGTCGGGACGGCCGGGGTCACCGCTCGGGGTTCCTTCGCGGACCTCCCCGCCTACTGGCGGCAGGCGGCGGCCTGGCTGAACCGCAACGCGGGCGACGGCATGGTGCTCGCCATGCCCGGCTCGGCCCGGGGCGAGTATCTGTGGGGCCGCCCGCTCGACGAGCCCATGCAGTCGCTGCTGACCGTGCGCTGGGCCACTCACGCCAACGTGCCGTGGGGATCGCCCGGCCTGGCCAGGCTCGTGCAGGCGGTGGACGAGCGCTTCGCCACCGGGCGCGGCTCGCGCGGCCTGACCGAGGCGCTGCGCCGCGCCGGGGTGACCTACCTGCTCATCCGCAACGACCTGGTCAGGGAGACGCTCGGGACCGCCTGGCCTGCCCGGGTGCACCAGACCCTGCAGGACTCCGGGCTGTCCAGGACCGCCGAGTTCGGGCCGCTGGTCGGCCTGACCGCGAACGGCACCGCCTCGGGCTGGCTCGACCAGCCCTACCCGGCGCTGGAGGTCTACCAGATCCCCGGGTCGGCCCCGCTCGCCGCGACCGTGCCCCGTGCGGGCACGCTGCACGTGGAGGGCGCACCCGAGGCCGTGCTCGACATGGCCGAGGAGGGCCTGCTCGCCGACGACCGGCCGGTGCTCGTGGGCGACGAGCCGGGCGCGGCGGCGATCCCCGGCCGCGACACGATCCTCACCGACACACTGCGCAAACGGGACATCGTGGTCGGCGACGTACGGCGCATCGCGTCGGCCACGCTGACGGGCAACCAGGCGCCGGTCACGACCGACCTCACCGATCCGGCCTGGTCGGCGGCCACCTCGACCGCCCGCTACCTCGACGTCAAGGACGTCACCGCCTCGTCGGCGGACTCCGCCGTCACGGCCGCCGTGGGCCAGCGCGACCCGGGGCGGCAGCCGTACGCCGCGCTCGACGAGGACCCGCGCACGGG
The DNA here is from genome assembly GCF_040644495.1 of Microbispora sp. NPDC046973. Taxonomy (NCBI): domain Bacteria; kingdom Bacillati; phylum Actinomycetota; class Actinomycetes; order Streptosporangiales; family Streptosporangiaceae; genus Microbispora; species Microbispora sp. NPDC046973. The sequence continues at coordinate 552,192 of NZ_JBEYWQ010000003.1, forward strand.
GTGGCGCTCGGACGGCTGGCACGGCGCGGTGGGGGAGTGGCTGGAGGTCCGCTTCACCGGTCAGGTGGACCTGACCGAGATCTCGGCGGCCTTCGAGCAGGGGGCGATCGGCCCGCCGGTGGCCGAGGTCGCGCTGGAGACCGAGCGCGGCGTCCAGCGGGTGGCGGTGGCGCGGACCGACGCGCTTCAGCCGCTGCGCCCGGCGCCGGGGAAGAGCTCCTGGCTGCGGATCCGGGTGACCAGGCTCGCGTACGAGCCGAGGACCGCGCTCGGCAGCCGGGTCGGCATCACCGACCTGCGCATCCCGGGCGTGCGGGCGGTGCGGACGATCTCGGTGCCGGACACCGGCACGGGCGACCCCGGGACCGTGCTGCTCACCAAGCGCGGGGACGCCGACGCGTGCATGCGGGGCTCGGTCACCTGGACCTGCTCCTCGCGCCTGCAGATCCTCGGCGAGGACGGCTACGGGTTCGACCGGCTCATCCCGGTGGCGCGCGACGGCGTGCGCACGGTGCGCGGGCAGGCCGTGCTCACCGATCCGAGGGCGGCGGACTTGATCACCACGCTGCCGAACCAGTATCCGCACGTCAGCGCGTCGTCCACGGCGACCGAGCACGGGGCCGTGCTGGGCCGCCAGGCGATGGACGGCGACCCCTCGACGCTGTGGTACGCCCAGCCGTTCGACCGGCATCCGACGCTGTCGATCGACCTGGGCAGGACCCGGACGTTCTCCCGGATCCGGGTGCTGTTCCCCGACTCGGCGCAGGGCATCCCGCCGGTGAAGCTCACGCTGCGCGCGGGAGAGCGAGCGGTGCAGGGCTGGGTGGACCGCGACGGCGTGTTCGCGTTCCCCGCGCTGAAGACGCGGAAGTTCACCGTCGAGTTCACCGCGCCCGCCTCCCGCGCGATCGAGGTGGCCGAGATCGCCGTCCCCGGGGTGAAGCCCCTCGGCGGCCTCGGCGCCATCCCGCTGCGGCTGCCCTGCGGCTACGGCCCGACGCTGCGGGTGGACGGCGACGACGTGCCGACCCGGGTGGTCGGCGGCACGCTCGACGACGTGCTCAACGGCCGTCCGCTGACCTACTCGGGGTGCGCGCCGGTGCACCTGACCGAGGGCCGCAGCCGGGTCAGCGTGGCGCCGAGCGACGGCTTCCGGGTGCGCTCCGTGGTGCTGGACGACGGAGCGGAGGAGGACCGCGCGGCGGTGCGCGCGACCCCCGCCACGGTGACGTCGTGGGGGCCGCAGGAGCGCCGCCTCAAGGTCACCGCCGCCGCGCCCTCCTACCTCGTGGTGAACGAGAACTACAACGCCGGCTGGCAGGCTTACCTCGACGGCGCGCGGCTGACCCCGGCACGGCTCGACGGCTGGCGGCAGGCCTGGGAACTGCCGGCCGGCGGCGGCGAGGTGGTGCTGCGCTACGAGCCCGACCCCGCCTACCGCACGGCGCTGTTCGCCGGGCTGGGCCTGGCCCTCGTGGTGGTGGCCCTGGCGCTGGTGCGCGGCCGGTCGCGGCTGCGCGCCGTGGGGCCGGGCCGCGTCCGCGCGCTGTGGGTGTGGATCGCGGCGCCGCTCGCCGGCCTGTGGGCCGGGGGCGTGGCGGGCGTGGTCGTCGTCGCCGCCGCGCTGGCGGCGTTCCTGTGGCTGCGTGGGATCGCCGGCGCCCAGCACGCCGGTCCGAGCCGCCTGCGGGCCTTCGCCCGCCACGCCGCCTCGGCCTGGGTGGTGCTCGTCGCGCTCGGCTTCGCCGGGCTCGCCCAGGCCGCCGGCCAGGGCCTGGCCGCCGACGTGCTCTGTCTCGTCGTGCTCGCCCGGCTGCTGGCCGCCGTACGCGACGGTGCTGTGCGTGAGCAGGGGGAGGCGGCCCGATGACCGGCGCGCTCGTGCGGCTTCGGCGCACGCTCCTCCTGGCGGGCATCGCCTTCCTGATCACCGTGGGGGCGCTGTTCCACTTCTACGTCTATCCGCGGACCACTGTCCTGCCGCTGGAGCAGACCCGCGTCCAGCGGCTCGTCTCGCCCTCGGCCACCTACCTCGACACCGCCACCTTCCGCCTGCACAGCAACGTCCCGGTGCAGAACACGGTGGCCGTCTACGGCGATCCGCAGGCGGGCGACGACCGTACGGCCGTCTGGGTGGAGTTCTCCTCGCTCGACACCCGCGACGGCGAGCGCGTCGACTACCACGAGCGCCGCACGGCCTTCGACCGGCGGACCGGCCTGGCCGTCGAGTGCTGCGGGGAGTACGTCGACGACGACCCCGGTGTGCGGCAGACCGGGCTGGCCTTCCGCCTGCCCGCGGGGGCCGAGCCGCGCTCGTACACGATGTTCGACCCGGTGCTGCGGCGGGAGGCGCCGATGCGGTTCGAGCGCGAGGAGACCGTCGAGGGCGTGCCGACCTACCGCTACACCTACTCGGCCGGGCCGGTGAAGACCGCCGACCTGCCCGGCCCGGTGCCCGGCACGACGGTCGGCATGCCCGGCGAGGAGCGGGTCGCCGTGGCGAGGTACACCGAGATCACCCGCACGATCTGGGTCGAGCCGGAGAGCGGGCTGACCGTGCGCACGCAGGAGCGGCGGCGCGACACGTTGCGCACGCCCGACCAGGCCGAGCGGCAGGTCGCCTTCGACGCGGACCTGATGACGAGCACCGCCGAAGTGCGCGCCTTCGCGGACGAGGCGGCCAGGTTCCGCCGGTGGATCCTGCTGACGCGCGAGTGGATCCCGCTGGCGTGCGGCCTGCTCGCCGCCCTGCTCGCCGTGGTGCTCGCCGTCGCCGCACGGATCGCGGCCCGGCCGAGGAGGTCACCGGCGGCGCAGCACCAGCAGCAGGTTCCAGGTCACGATCTCGCGAACGCCGGGTAGATGGACCACCGGGGTCGCCCAGCGGGGGTGGTAGCGCGGCAGGGCGTCGACGAGGTCGGCGCCGGGATGCCGCCTGGCCCACGCGAGCGCCCGGGCCACCGAGACGGCGTACAGGCTCGTGCCGTACACGTTCTTCGGAGCGCGGCCGTGGCGGCGCGCGTAGCGGCGCGCGGCGTGGTGCCCGCCCAGGTAGTGCCACGGCGAGGTCTCGTGGCCGCCCCACGGCGACAGCCAGTTGGTGAACGACAGGTAGACGATGCCGCCCGGCCGCGTCACCCGCACCATCTCGTCGCCCATCCGCCACGGGTCGGGCACGTGCTCCAGCACGTTGGAGGAGAAGCACACGTCGACAGAGCCGGTCTTCATCGGCAGGTCGAGGGCGCTGCCGAGCACCGCGCCGTCGGGGACGGCGCCGGTGCGCGCGCTCATCTCCCCGGCGTCGCAGTCGACGCACACCGGCCGCGCGCCCACGGCGCGCAGCGCGTCGGTGAAGTAGCCGGGCCCGCCGCCGACGTCCGCGACGAGCGCGCCGTCGAGGTCGGCGTACGCCGCGAGCTGGGCGACGGTGTCCTGGGCGAGCAGGCCGTAGAAGAAGTCGGGGTCGGTCTGCTCCTTGCGGAAGGCGCTGAACAGGCGGATCGAACGGGCCAGGTCGGCGCGGAACGGCTCGGCGTGCACGACGTCACTCTCCTGTCGGGTGCGCCGGAGCATAACATCCCTTTTTGTCCCACAGTGCTGGGAGAATCGCGATGAGCGAGATCATGCGTACCGGACGGCCCGGCGTCGCGCTGCCGCGATGGCGCGAGGGCCTGGCGAACCCTGTCATGATCGCGGCGGTCCTGCTGGTCGTGGCGTCGCTGGCGGTCCGGATCCCCGTCCTGACGTCCTCCTCCTTCGTCGAGGACGACTTCCTGTTCGTGGGCGACGCCTACGAGCACACCCTGACGTTCGACTTCCTGTTCCGCGTCCACAAGGGCCACCTGATGCCGGGGGCGCTCGGGCTCACCTGGGTGCTGTCGCGGCTGTCGCCGTACAACTGGCTGCTGGTCTCGGCGGTCACGTTCGCAATCCAGGCGGCGGTGGCGGTCATGCTGCTGCGGCTGCTCGTGCGGCTGTTCGGCACCCGGCCCGGCATCCTGCTGCCGCTCACCTTCGCCCTGTTCTCGCCGCTGACGGTCCCGGCCTTCGGCTGGTGGTCGGCCGCGATCAACGCGGTGCCGCTCCAGCTCGCGATGGTCATGGCGCTGGCGGCGCAGGTCAGGTGGGCCGGGGAGGGCGGGGCGCGGCACGCCCGCCGGGCCTTCTTCTGGGTCCTGGTGGGCATGGCGTTCAGCACGAAGGGGGTCTTCGTCCCGTTCCTGCTGTTCGCGCTCACCACGTCGCACCTGCGGCCGTGGACGGGCCCGTGGGTCGCGCTCATGCTCCGCGAGCTGCGCTCCCACTGGCGCCTGTGGGGCTCGTATGCGCTGCTGATGGGCGGATACGCGGCGCTGTACCTCGCCCGCCGCGGCACCGCGCCGGGTGAGGGCGCGGCCGTGCCGGCGCCGGGCAACGCGGCGGACCTGCTGGGCCGCATGCTCGGCGAGGTCTTCCCGGCCGGGGTGGTCGGCGGGCCGCTGTCGTGGGGCCCGGTGCTGCCCAACGGCGGGCTGGCCGACCCCAGCCCGCTGCTGGTGGCCGCCGGATGGGCCGTGCTCGCCGCACTGGTCGTCGCCACCGTGCTGTGGCGGCGGCGGGCCGCGCGCGCCTGGCTGATCCTGGCGGGCTACCTGGTGGCCGCCGACGGCGTGCCGACGGCGATCGCGCGGGGCACCGGGCTCACCCAGGTCGTCGGCTCCGAGACCCGGTACGTGGCGGACGCCGCGATCGTGCTCGCGGTCTGCCTGGGGCTCGCCCTGCTGCCCACGCGGGACGAGGCCGAGCCCTACCGCCGCCCGGTTCCCGCAGGGAGCGGGCTGCCGACGGCGGCGGGGCTCCTCGCGGGCGCCTATCTCGCGATGTCGATCGTGTCGATCCAGAACTACCGCGACACGCTGTCGGGAGACCGGGTGCGGGCCTACCTGGCCGCCGTGCGGGCCTCCCTCGCCGAAGTGCCGGACACGGCGGTGATCTACTCCAGCCCGCTTCCCGGGGACATCGTGCTGCCGTGGAACGGCAACCGCAGGCTCAGCCACCACCTGCTGGCCCCGCTCGCCCGGCCCGCGCTGCGCGCCCGGATGCGCGTGCCCGAGCCGTCGGAGCACGCGCTCGTCTTCGACGACAAGGGTGGGCTCGCGCCGGCCGAGGTGAAGGCGTCGGTCGGGGTGGTGCCGCCGGGGGACCGCTCGTGCTTCCCGCTCCTCGGGGACGCGATCTTCTTCCCCGACGTCGTGTCCTTCGGCGGGCCGGGGCCGGTCGCCGGGCTGGCCTACACCGCCAGGCGCGCCGGCACCGGCAGCTACGAGATGAGCGGGCAGCGGGGGCAGCTGCGGTTCCACGCCACCGGCTCCGGCGGCGCGCTGGTGCAGTTCCCGGTCACGGCCATCGGCAAGGGGCTGCTGATCCGCCTGGACGACCCGGCGGCGGTCTGCCTGAAGGGCTTCGCCTACGGCGACCCGGTGCCGGGCAGACCCGCCCCTACGGCCGCGGCGCCGTCGCCGTCCCCGTCGCCATCTCCGTCTCCATCCCCGTCCCGCTCGGCGTCTCCTTCGAAGAGTCCCGCTGTGAAGGACTCGGTGAAGAAGTCCCCGAAGAACTCCGTGAAGAAGTCGCCAGGCGTGCCAGGCGCCTCGCCGGCTCCTCGACGTAGCGATGGGTGAGCGTGGCGAGCAGCAGCGTGAGCGTGCCGACCACGACCAGGTTGCCGGCGAAGTTCCCGCTCCACGCCTGCTGCTCGGTGAAGTCGTACCAGAGATACAGGGCCACGAACTGCCACAGGAACACGCCGTAGGACACCCGGCCGAGGAAGCGCATCACCCGGCTGCTCAGGAAGCGGCCGTACGGCGAGCCCTCCGCCGGCAGCAGCGCGGCCGGGGTCACCAGCCCGGCCGCCACGGTGGCGTACAGGGCGAGCTCCGACAGGTCCGCCCAGACGCCGTCCACGCCGCTGAAGCGCGTGCCGGTCAGCGGCGAGGCCGCCACGGCGTACGCGAGGGCGGCGACGAGCAGGAACGAGCCCGCCGACGCCCCCACGGCCCGGACGAACCGGCGCGCGGGGCCGTTCTCGCCGGTCTCCTGCCGGGCCCATTCGGAGACGACGGCCAGCGCCATGCCGACCGCGAAGAACACCCAGGCCCGGGGGAGCCAGGTGTTCAGGTAGGGCCGATAGACGGGGAAGTAGGTGAGCAGCGCCCACGCGAACGACGAGGCGGCGAGCACGGCGACGCCCGTCAGCAGCCGCCGGGCGCGGGCGTCGAGACCGGGGCCGCCGCGCCGGGCGTACGCCGCCAGCGCGGCGGCGACCAGCGGCAGCAGCACGTAGAAGGCGGCCTCGACGCACAGGCTCCACATCTGGGCGAGCCCGCGCGGCCCCAGGCCGAACCACCAGGGGTGGATCTCGTAGGTCTGGCCGAGCAGCAGCAGTTGCAGCCACGTCTTGACGTCGCCCAGGTGGGGCCCGGCCCACAGCGTCATCGCCACGACCACGACCAGCCAGTAGGCCGGGAGGATGCGCAGGGCGCGCTTGATCAGGTAGACGCGGGTGCCCGGGGGACGCTCGCCGAGCAGCGCCGCGCGCGCGTAGGGCCGGTAGAGGAGCAGCCCGGACAGCGCGAAGAAGATGGGGACCGCGACGTCTCCCCGGGCGAGCAGGCTGCTGAAGAAGTTGTCCCGCAGCGCCGCCGCCGACTCGATCGCGACGTGGAAGACGAGGACGGCGACGGCCGCGAGCGCCCGCACGCCGTCGAGGGCGTCCACATGGCCGGAGGGCACCTGACCGGAAAGCACGGGTGTGTCACGAACGGGTTGCGAACCGGCCGGTAACATGTCACGAGTCGCCGTCGAGCTAGAACCTGTTTCGGTCACTTTTCCGCATCCCTCGTGACGTTGGTCACCGCCCCGTCTAACATACAGCGAAATAGGAACGTGTTTCAGGACAAATAGGCAGTAACTGGCCTGCCCCAGGAGGAGCGATGCGCCGCGGATTGGGAGTGGTCCTCGTAGGACTCGGGGCGTTCCTTGTCGTTCTCGCGCCGCTGCTGAGGTTCCAGGTCGCGGACAAACTCGTGCAGGCGCCGGCGAACCAGTACAGCATCACGCGGCTGACCGCCGAGAACGCGCGGTACTTCAGCAAGCGGGATCTGAAGGTCCTCACCGGCACCCTCGACATCACGGTCACGACCAGGGGCGATGTCAAGGAGGCCAAGGACGACCACGTCGTGTGGGACCAGTTCACCAACGCCAACGACGTGACCAACAACAACCCGCAGATCTCCATGACGCAGTTCCGCAGCGCGTTCAACAAATACAACGGCCAGGGCGTCACCTGCTGCGGCACGAGCGTGAACAGCGGTTCCGGAGCCCAGCCGGTGCAGCTGCAGGGCCAGATCTTCCTGTTCCCGTTCGGCGTCGAGAAGAAGACCTACCAGGTGTTCAACACCGACACCCGCAAGGCGTACGACGCCACGTTCGACGGCGAGGACACGGTCGACGGCCTGCCGGTCTACCGGTTCGTGCAGAAGGTCCCGCCGACGCCCATCGAGAAGCTCAGCGCGCCCGCCTCCGTGCTCGGCATGAAGGGGAAGGGCGACATCCAGGTCGACCGCGTCTACGACGGCGTGAACACCTTCTGGGTCGAGCCGACCACCGGCGTCCCGGTCAAGCAGGAGCAGCAGCGCCATGAGGTGCTGAAGACGGCCGACGGCGTCGAGCGCATGCCCGCCCTCATCGCCACCGCCTCGTTCACGCCGCAGACCGTCGGCGAGCTCGTCCAGACGGCTCGCGACAACATGGCCCAGATCACGCTGATCAAGACGACGCTCCCGCTGGTGGCGCTCATCCTCGGGCTCGCGCTCGCCGTCGTCGGGGTGTGGCTGCTGCTGCGGCCGGGCCGCGTGGACTGACCGGGGAAAGCCGGCCGACCCGTGAAGCGGGACAGCGCGCTGAACCCGCCGATGGGCCCGCCGGTGGCGGCGCCTCCGGCGGGCACCCCCTCCCGGCGCTCGCGCGCGGCGGGCCTGCTGCGGGCCTGCCGGCCCCGGCAGTGGCTCAAGAACGCGCTCGTCTTCGCCGCTCCGGCCGCCGCCGGCGTGCTGACCACCGGGGCCGGGCTGCGCGGCTCGCTCGTCGCGTTCGCCGCCTTCTGCCTGGCCGCCAGCGGGTCCTATCTCTTCAACGACGCGGCCGACGTGGCCGCCGACCGGCGCCACCCCCGCAAGCGGCTGCGCCCGATCGCGGCCGGGATCGTGTCCGTACGGCTCGCGCGGACCGCGGGCGCGGCGCTGCTGGCGGCCGGCCTGCTCACCGGGCTCGCGGGCGGGTGGCCGCTCGCCGCGGTCGTCGCCGCCTATCTGGCACTCACCTTCGCCTACACCCTCTGGCTCAAGCACCAGCCCGTGGTGGACCTGGTCGCGGTGGCCGGCTGCCACGTCGTACGCGCGTACGCGGGGGCGGTCGCCGTGGCCGTGCCGGTGACGAGCTGGTTCCTGGTCGTCGTCTCGCTCGGCTCGCTGCTGCTGGTGGCCGGCAAGCGGGAGGCCGAGCTGCGCGCCCGGCCCGGGGACGGCCAGGTCGCCCGGGCCACGCTGGAGACGTACACCGCGAGCTACCTCGGTCACGTGCGCGTCATGGCCTCGGGCGCGATGATCGTCACCTACTGCCTGTGGGCGCTCCAGGAGCACACCGGGCCGGCCAAGGCGTTCTGCGCGCTCAGCATCGTGCCGTTCGTGCTCGTCGTGCTGCGGCACGCGCTGCTGGTCGACCGCGGGGTGGGGGAGGAGCCCGAGGAACTGGTGCTGCGCGACCGCCCGCTCCAGGTCTTCCTCGCACTGATGCTGATCCTGCTGGCATGCGGTATCCAACTGGCATGACGCTGCTGACGGGATGGGGGCGCACGGCGCCCACGCGTGCGACGGTGGCCCGCCCGCGCACCGCCGAGGAGGCCGCCGAACTCGTGGCGAAGGCCGGCCGGCGCGGAGTCGTGGCCCGCGGCCTCGGACGCGCGTACGGCGACGCCGCGCAGAACGCGGGCGGGCTCGTGCTCGACTGCACGGCGCTCGAGCCGTCGTGGAGCCTGGGTGCCACGGGGCTCGTCACCGCGTCGGCGGGGGTCAGCCTCCACGACCTCATGACCGCGCTCGTCCCGCGCGGCTGGTTCGTCCCGGTGACCCCCGGCACCCGGTATGTCACGGTCGGCGGGGCCGTCGCGGCCGACGTGCACGGCAAGAACCACCACGTGGACTCCTCCTTCGGGGCCCACCTGCGCGCGCTGCGCCTGCTCACCGCCGAGGGAAGTGTGCGCACGCTTCGACCGGGCGACGACCTGTTCTGGGCCACCGTGGGCGGCATGGGGCTGACCGGCGTCATCGTCGAGGCGACGTTCCAGTGCGTGCCGATCGAGACCGCGTGGATGCGGGTGGACGTCGAGCGCACCCGCGACCTCGACCAGACCCTGGAGACGATGGCCGCGACCGATGGCGGCCACCGCTACACAGTCGCCTGGATCGACCTGCTCGCGCGGGGCGGGCGGATGGGCCGGGGCGTGCTCACCCGCGGCGACCACGCCGTGCCCGGCGACCTGCCCGCCCGCGCGCGCGGGAACCCCCTCGCCTTCGCGCCGCGGCCGCTGCTTGCGGCTCCGCCCTGGGCGCCTGGAGGCCTGCTCAACCGTGCGACGGTGCGGGCCTTCAACGCCGCCTGGTATGGCAAGGCCCCCGCCGCCCCGCGCCGGATCGTCCAGGGCGTCGCGCCGTTCTTCCACCCCCTCGACGGCGTGGCCGGCTGGAACCGGATGTACGGCCCGCGCGGCTTCGTGCAGTACCAGTTCGTGGTGCCGCTCGGGGCGGAGGACACGCTGCGCCGGGTGGTCGAGCGGCTGTCCGGCGCGGGGGTCGTGTCGTTCCTGACCGTGCTGAAGAGGTTCGGCGAGGGGACGCCCGGCATGCTGTCGTTCCCGATGCCGGGCTGGACGCTGGCCCTGGACATCCCGGCCGGGCAGCGCGGGCTGGCCGCCATGCTGACCGAGTTCGACGGCTGGGTCGCGGCGGCCGGGGGCCGCCTCTACCTGGCCAAGGACTCCCGGATGTCGGCCGCCACCATGGCGGCGACGTACCCGCGGCTGGGGGAATGGCGGGAGATCCGGCGCCGGGCCGACCCGGACGGCGTCTTCGTCTCCGACCTGGCCCGTAGGCTGCGCCTGTGCTGAAGGAGCGGCGATAGGAGTGGCGATGAGAAACGCGCTGGGCTCGGTCGACACCGTCCTGCTGCTCGGCGGGCGCAGCGAGATCGGCCTCGCGATCGTGGAGCGGCTGGTCCGGCGGGGCGCCCGCCGGGTCGTGCTCGCCGCACGTGGCGCCTCCGCGTCCATGAAGGACGGCGGCGCCGCCGCGCCGGCGGAGGATCTCGAACGGCTCGGGGCCGAGGTCCACGTGCTGGACTTCGACGCCGCCCGGCCGGAGACGCACGCCGCCCTGATCGAGGAGGCCGCCGCCAAGGCCGGTGACCTCGACGTGGTGATCCCGGCGTTCGGCGTGCTCGGCAGCCAGGCGGTCTACGACGCCGACCCGGTGGCCGCCGCCCGCGATGTCGCGGTCAACTTCGGCGGCCACGTCTCGATCGGCCTGGCCGCCGCACGGCGCCTGAGGGAGCAGGGCCACGGCACGCTCGTCGTGCTGTCGTCGGTGGCCGGGGTGCGGGTGCGGAAGGCCAACTTCGTGTACGGCTCGGCCAAGGCCGGGCTGGACGGCTTCGCCCAGGGGCTGGCCGACGCGCTGCACGGCTCCGGGGCCCGGGTCGTGGTCGTCCGGCCGGGGTTCGTGATCGGCCGGATGACGCGGGGGATGACCCCCGCCCCGATGTCGGTGACGGCGGCCGAGGTCGCGGACGCGGTCGTGGAGGCCCTGGACACGCGGAAGGGGACCGTGTGGGTCCCCGCGCGGCTGCGGCTCGCGTTCGCCGTCATGCGGATGCTGCCCCGGCCGCTGTGGCGAAGGCTCCCCCGCTGAGCAGCTCCCCCGACGAACCCGGGAACGGGCGGCGGGGGAGCCTCCTCCGATGGGCTGGATCAGCCGGTGACCAGCGTGAGGCCGTAGACCGACAGGGCCTCGTTGACGGGCTGGAAGTAGGTGGTGCCGCCGGAGGAGCAGTTGCCCGAGCCGCCGGAGGTCATGCCCTGGGCCTGGTTGCCGGAGATGAACGAGCCGCCGGAGTCGCCGGGCTCGGCGCAGACGTTGGTCCGCGTCAGGCCGCTGACGGTGCCCTGCGAGTAGCGGACGCTGGCGTTGAGCTGCTGGACGGAGCCGCAGTGCCAGCCGGTGGTCGAACCGGACCGGCAGATCGACGAGCCCACGGGGGCCACGGACGAGCCCTTCACGGTGACGTTGCCGCCGCTGTAGTTGTTGACGTACGGCGTGACCGTCCAGTTGCTGTTGACCGCGGCCCACGAGTAGTCGTTGCCGGGGAACGAGTAGCCCTGGAAGCTGCCCATGGAGACCCGGTTGTAGCCGTACAGCGTGCTGCCGACGGTGGCGCAGTGGCCGGCGCTGACGAAGCCGGGCGTGGTTCCCCTGCGTACGGAGAAGCCGATCGAGCACCGGGCCGAGCTGCCGATGTAGTAGGCGTCGCCGCCGCGCACGTTGTAGAAGGTCTGCGGCTGCTCGTTCGACTGCTCGACGCGTACGGCCGACTTGTCGGCGCCGCTCGCGGCCACGAACGCCTCGGCCTCGGCCGTGTTGGAGGACAGCACGACGACGCTGTTGCTGAGCACGTCGACGTACCAGACGGACGTGGACGCGGGCGCCTTGGCGGCGGCCCGGTCCAGCGCGGCCTCGGCGGAGTCGAGGGCGGCGAGGTTGCGGCTGACGATCTTCGGCTGCGCGCCGGCGGCCAGCACCGCACCCGCCTTGGAGGCGTCGGAGGTGGCGACGATGAAGCTCTCGGAGGTGGCGCCGGAGACCCAGGATCCCGCGTACGCGTCACCGATCGCGGCACGGACCTTGGCGTCGGCGGACATGGCCTTCGCCTCGTTGGCCAGGCGGGCGTCGACCTGGGCGGGGGTGAGCCCGAGGTCGCGCTGCATGGCGTCCACCATGGCGGGCGGGGGCTTGACGGCGGAGGAGGCGGGAGAGTCGTTCGGCGCGGCCATGGCGGGGGTGGCGACCGTGGCGAGGGCCGTGACGGCCAGAGCGCATCCGGCGAGTACGGTGCGTCTGTGGAGCATGTGGGGCTCTCCTTGTCTTCGGGGGGTGCCGTCAACGTAACCGACCTCCACTGTCAGGTGGATCTATCAATTCGCCCCTACCGCCGAGTTATGGAACCGCCCCCGTCTGGGGATTCGCTGGCCCGGAAATAACCGCTCCCGAACCTCCGGGCGCGCGAGCGCGGCGACCGAGAGGCACATCAGGTGTGAGCGGGGAGTCGGACGCACGCGCCCGCGACCGGCGAACGCCCTCAGGCTTTCCATGCGGGAAACTCTACTGTTGACAGGTTGGAAAGTCTGGGAGATTCTTTCCATCATGGAAACACAAGAGGACTCTCCGCGTCCCTCCCCCGTCGAGGCCGCTGCCGCACTGCAGACCGCCCAGCAGGCCCGTTCCGCCGGATACACGCCAATCCCCGCATGGTTCTTCCCCACGCTCGGTCTGCTGGTGGGGGGAGTCCTGCTCCTCCAGGCGCTGCATGAGATCGTCGGCTTGGCGTTGATCGCCGTCCTGGTCGTCGGGTATCTGGTGACCGAGCGCATCTACAACAGGCAGGTCGACCGGTCCGGCGTCGCGCCGCGGGAACTCACGCTAGGCCAGCAACTGGTCCTCGCGACGCCGCTGGCCGTGCTCTGGCTCGCCGGCGAGCTCCTTGACGAACGGTGGGGCTCGACAGCCTGGCTGATCGCCGCCGTGACAGGCGCGTGCTGGACGATCGTCTACGGCATCCTCCACAACCGGCGGGCGCGGGCATCGGCATGAAGGCCGCAGGCGGGGCCGACGACGGCTTCGACGCCATCATCCACGCGCCCAACCGCTTGCGGATCTGCGCCTTGCTGGAGCCGGCGGAGAAGGTCGAGTTCGGCGTGGTGCAACAGTGGCTGCAGGTCAGTGCCTCAGTGCTGAGCAAGCACGTCAGCGTGTTGATGGAGGCCGGGTACGTCCAGCAGATCAAGGCCGTGCGCGACACCCGCCAGCGGGTGTGGTTGTCCCTGACCAAGTCGGGCCGCGCTGCCTATCATGCACACGTCGCGGCCCTGCGCGTCATCGTCGGCGACCCGCAGGAGCAGGATTGATCGACTTGCCTCGTCTTCGTCTCCTCGCGATCACTCTCCGTGGTCACCCTCTGGGACCCTCCACTCGGGTCCGCGCACCGAGGCGGCGGGTGTTGGTGGCCCGCCGCCGTCGCAATGTCAGGGAACGGTGCCGTATTCGGGGTTGGTGACGAGCCAGTCGGCGTAGCGGGCGCTGCGCCGCACGGCGTCGGCGTACGCGGCCCGGGCGTGGGCGGCGATGACGGGGGCGGCGGCCCGCGCGCCGATCGAGTCGGCGTGCCAGCCGAGCAGGTGCCGCCAGCGCAGCGGCGCACCGGCCAGCGGCATCATGACCAGCCCGGAGGTGAGCCGGAAGGTGGCCTGGCACAGGGCGACCGCCTTGCCGACCCCCACCAGATGCAGGCAGGTCGCCACGTCCGTCTCGTAGATGGATTCGGGGACGAAGCCGGCCCGGGCGCAGGCGGCGGCGAAGCAGTCGGCGAAACAGCCGTCGCCGGGGGCGACCGTCCAGTGTTCGCCGGCGAGGCTGGACAGCTCCAGCTCCTTCTCCCCCGCGAGGGGGTGATCCTCGGACAGGAGCACGAAGACCGGGTCGGTGCCGACCGTGGTCCAGTTCATCGCCTCGGCAGGAGGAGGCGGGCTGTCGCCGCACGTCCCGAGCAGCACGAAGTCGAGCCGGCCGGCCACCGCGAGCGAGGTCAGCTCACCGGCCGACCAGGACGTGCGCGTGGTGACCGGGATGCCCGGCTGGTCGGCGGTCAGGCGCTCGACCAGCCCGCCGAGTATGGGCCCGTTCGTCGCGCCGAGGCGGTAGCCGGGCAGTTTGACGGAGGTGTTGGCGAACCGCACCGCGTCCTCCTGGAGGTCCCGTACGGCGGGCAGCAGCACCCGGGCACGGGCGAGCACCATCTCGCCGAGAGGAGTGGGACGGGCGCCGTTGCGATCGCGTTCGAACAGCGGACCCCCGAGTGAGCGCTCGATGCGCTTGAGCTGAGCGGTGAGCGACGGTTGGGCGAGGCCGAGCCGGGTGGCCGCTTTCGTGACGCTCCCGGCTTCGGCGACCGCGTGCACGATTCTCAGGTGGCGGATCTCCAGATCCATAGAGGGACGGTACGACCCCGGTGGTATGGCCGCAATCCCGCATTGTCACGAAATTTGACTTAAGTCCGTGAGATGCCGTCACCACTGTGACTCCTGATGCGGCCTGGGCCGCTCCCAGGGAGGCGGCCAGCGTGTGGAACGTGTTCTCGCACGGCTTTCGGCCGCCACTCGACGGCTAGTTACCGGCTGGTAGGATTCCGTCCGGCCCGGCTTACTAGAACGCGTTGCAGTTCACTGGGCGGCGTCGTACGTTCGAAGGCATGCGGACACGTGTCACCGACATGTTCGGTATCGAGTTCCCCATCTTCGCCTTCAGCCACTGCCGGGACGTCGTCGCCGCGGTCAGCCGCGCCGGCGGCATGGGGGTGCTCGGCGCCCTGTACTTCACCCCCGAAGAGCTCGAGATCGAGCTGAAGTGGATCGACGACCACGTGGACGGCCGTCCGTACGGCGTGGACGTGGTGATGCCCGCCTCCTACGAGGGCGCGGACCTCGACGTGGACTCCCCGGCCGAACTGGTGGCACGGCTGCAGGGGATGATCCCGCAGGGGCACCGGGCCTTCGTGGAGGACCTGCTGGCCCGGCACGGTGTGCCGCCGCTGGACGGCTCCGACTCCGGCAAGGTGCTGCTCGGCTGGACCGACGCGACCGCTCGGCCGCAGGTCGAGGTCGCGCTCCGGCATCCCATCGCGCTGCTCGCCAACGCCCTCGGCCCGCCGCCGGCCGACGTCGTGGAGCAGGCGCACGCGAAGGGCGTGAAGGTGGCGGCGCTCGCCTCCACGCCCCGGCACGCGATCAAGCAGGTCGAGGTCGGCGTGGACGTCGTCGTGGCGCAGGGCACCGAGGCGGGCGGCCACACCGGGGAGATCTCCACGATGGTGCTGATTCCGCAGGTGGTGGACGCGGTGGACGTGCCGGTCCTGGCCGCGGGCGGCATCGGCTCCGGCCGCCAGATGGCCGCGGGCATGGCGCTCGGCGCCGAAGGCGTCTGGACCGGCTCGATCTGGCTGGCCGTGGAGGAGGCCGACACCTCCGAGACCGTGCGGCAGCGCATCATCGCGGCCACCTCCCGCGACACGGTCAGGTCGCGGAGCTGGACCGGCAAGCCCGCCCGCCTGCTGAAGAACGAGTGGACC
This sequence comes from Microbispora sp. NPDC046973, assembly GCF_040644495.1. NCBI lineage: Bacteria > Bacillati > Actinomycetota > Actinomycetes > Streptosporangiales > Streptosporangiaceae > Microbispora > Microbispora sp. NPDC046973. The sequence continues at coordinate 567,678 of NZ_JBEYWQ010000003.1, forward strand.
GACGCGTGGGAGTCGGCCGAGTCGCCCGGCACGCTGCCGATGCCGCTGCAGTTCATGCTGATCTCCGACGCGCTGCGGCGGATCGGCAGGTCGGACGCGACCGAGCTGGCCACGTTCCCCGCCGGTCAGATCATCGGCGCGATGAACCAGGTCAAGCCGGCCAGACAGGTCGTCTTCGAGATGGTGGAGGAGTACATCGAGGCCATGGAACGCCTCGGCCGCATCACCCGCGACGAGTGAGGCCCCGCCCCCCGCTCGCGCGACGCCCTGCTGCTTTACTGCTGGGGATGTTCCGCGAGCTCGGGGAGGACGCCGCGATGAGCCGTGCCGGTGACGAGACCGTGGCGCAGGCCCCGCCCATCCCGCCGCCGATCATGGGGAACGTTCCCGGCTCCTACGCCCTGAGCGTCTTCAGGGAGCGGCATCCCGTGCTCGTCCGCCAGGTCGCGCGGGCGCTGCCGTACGATCCGGACCGGCGGCGCGCGCTCGACCGGCTGCTCGACGAGGTCGTGCGCGACGTCATGACGCCGCTGGAGCCGTCGGCGCACGACGGCGCCGCCTGGGCCGAGTGGGGACACGGCAAGATCGGCCGCCGCTACGTGGACGTGCCGTTCCTGTGGGGGGAGAGCTACTTCTACCGGAAGGTGATCGAGGCCACCGGATACTTCGGCGACGGCCCGTGGCGCGGGGTCGATCCGTTCGGCCCCATGAAGCAGGCCGAACTCGACGGCCCGGTTGTGGACGGGGAGCTGGCGGCGCTCGACGGGACGGCGACGCTCTCCCGGGGCGAGAGGGCCGAGGCGCTGCTGCTCGGCTCGCTCTGGGGCAACCGCGCGGACCTGTCCTTCGGCATCACCCTCAAGGGCGACCAGGAGACAGCGACGGACCTGGTGGTGGACGACCGCCCGCTGCTGTGGTCGCTGATCGAGGCCGCCGCGCCGGGAAGGATCTGCCTGGTCGCCGACAACGCGGGGCGCGAGCTGCTGCCCGACCTCGTGCTGGCCGACCACCTTCTCGCCTGCGGGCTCGCGGGCGAGGTCGTCCTCCACGTCAAGCCGTTCCCGTACTTCGTGTCCGACGCCACCCCCGCCGACGTGCTCGCGTGCCTGCGGCGGCTCGCCGCGGCCCCCGGCCGGGCGGGGGAGGCCGGCGCGCGCCTGTGGACCGCGATGGAGGAGGGGCGTCTCAGGTTGCGGGCGCATCCCTTCGCCTGCGCTCCGCTGCCCTACTCGGACATGCCGGACGACCTGCGGGGGGAGTTCGCGTCGGCCTCGCTGACCGTCATGAAGGGCGACCTGAACTACCGGCGGCTCGTCGGCGACCGGATGTGGCCGGCGACCACACCGTTCGCCGCGGTCACCGCCTACTTCCCCGGGCCTGTCGTCGCGCTGCGCACGCTGAAGTCGGACGCGCTCGTCGGCGTGCCGGAGCGGACGCTGGCAGAGCTGGACGCGACCGGCCGGCCCTGGCGCACCACCGGCACCCACGCCATGGTCCAGGCCCGCCCCTGACCGGGCCTTCTCGTCCGCCGGTGCCGCGCTCAGGACACGCGCCTAGCCTTCCATGAGTCGGGTCAGCCGGTCCCAGGCCGGGGACGAGGCTCCGGGCTGGGTCTGCACGGCCAGCCGGGCGATGTCCGGGTTGCGGACGGGGCGGGTCTCGGACCGGCTCCGATGCCTGGCGAACCAGTCCCGCGTACGGTCCGCGAGGGCGGGGAGGCGGGGATCGCTCGGCGGCCAGTCGTAGGCGGCGTCGTGTTCGAGGTAGAGCGCGCGGAAGTCCGGGTCGGTCATGAGCTCGCGCTTCTCGGCGATCCACAGGGCGGCGTCCTCGGGTGAGGCCGTCTGCATGAGGATCCAGCCGTCGCGTTCCAGGTGGATCTGGCGCTCGCTGACGCCGAGCCGGCGCAGGTCGTCGAGATAGCCGGCGACCTCAGGGGAGACGAAGAGCCCGTCGCCGCCGCGCAGCTGCACGAGCTGGTCGCGGACGTGCTGCAGCTGCGCGATGCGGTCCCGGAGATCGCGGTCGATCTCCTCGATGGCCGCCGTGAGCGCGTCGGGGTCGGCGTCGAGGAGGTCCTTGACGCGGGCCAGCGGCACGCCCGCCTGCGCCAAAGTCCTGATCTTGACGAGGTCGACGGCGTCCTCGGCGGTGTAGCGCCGGTAGCCGGACGAGTCACGGCCGGGCTCGGGGAGCAGCCCGCGCTTGTGGTAGTGCCGGATGGCTTTGACGGTCACTCCGGCGTAGTCCGCGAGCCGGCCAATCGTGATCACGCCGGACATCCTCCCACCGGACCGTCACGCCCGTCGGGTCAGGCGGCCGCCGCCGTTGCGGAATCGCGCCCGGCCGTCGCGGACGTCGTGGTAGGAGACGAGCAGCAGCCGCAGGTATCCGTCGAACGTCTCCAGTGGGTATCCGGCGGGTGCGAAAAGGCCGGGCCGGATCGGCACGTAGCGCTGCGGCGGGGCGGAGGTCATGCCGCCGGCGAACTCGGTGAATATCCGCTTCTGTGATTCGTCCGCCGGTTCGTACGTCGTCCGCTCCTCCAGCTGACCGTCCACGACGCGGACGTCGATGCGGAGCTGGTTGGAGCGGTAGGTGCCCACGTAGGGGGTGAGGTCGACGCCCTGGACCGATTCGGTGATCAAGGTGGGGATCCGGACGCCGAGATGCTCGGTCAGGAGCCGCCGCAGGATCCGGTCGTGCAGCACGATCGCCCCCGGAGTGTTGCCGTAGGCGGCGAAGACCAGGTCGTGTTCGGGTACGACGCACAGGATGGACACGCCGCCGGGCGACGCGCCCGACATGGCGAGCACGGTCGTGTCGCCGAACGGGTACCGCACCCAGCCCAGGCCCATCGGCGGGACGTTCGGGGTCGCCATGTCGTAGGAGACCTGCTGCATCAGCGCGGTCGACTCGGCCGACAGGACACGTGCGCCCGATGGGGACAGACCGCCCGCGAGGTGGGTGCGCCCGAAGGCGAGCAGGTCGGCGATGGTGCCGATCGGTGTGCCCCCGGCCGGCCCCCAGGTGTCGGGCAGCATGAACATGCCCGTGGGCCGTGCCGCCATCGTCTCGGGATCGGGAAAGTGACCGATGGCGGTGCTGCGAAGGATGGCCTGCTCGGCCGAGGTGCCGGAGCTCTCCATGCCGACGGGCGCGTAGACGTCGCGCCCGAGCAGCTCGGGGAAGGGCATGCCGGTCACCACTTCCAGCAGGCGGCCCGCGACGATCATGCCGCCGTTGCTGTAGCTGAGCCGCTCGCCGGGTTCGAACAGGGAGCCGCAGTTGCCCGCGAGGCCCTGGACGTAGGTCTTCAGCGCGTCGCGGCCCCTGGCGTCGGGGAAGAACAGGTCCGCGTCGATGCCGTTGGTGTGTGAGACGAGGTGCCGGACCAGGATCCTGTCCGCCACGCCCGGTGTGGTCAGGGCGAAGTCCGGAAGGTACTTCACCACCGGCGTGTCGAGGTCGAGCAGTCCCCGGTCGACCTGCCGCAGGACCAGCGTGGTGGTCAGGACCTTGGTGACGGAGCCGAGGAGGAATCCGGTGTCCTCGAGCATCGGGGCGCCTGTGGCGGCGTTCGCGGTGCCATGGGCGACGATCACCTGCTCGCCCGCGTGGTGGACGCCGGCGACGAACCCGGGGATGTTCCCGGACTCGCAGTGGTCGGCGGCCAGCTCGCGGATCCGGGCTGCGACGGTGCGCAGTGCGTTGTCGTTCATGCGGAGCATCGTCGAACCTTGACCCTGGGGCAAGGTCAAGAGGCGGCGTGGGCGCCCGCAGGGGAGGGCGTCAACGCCCCTGGTAGACCGGCGGGCGCTTGTCGCGGAAGGCGCGGGAGCCCTCCTTGGCGTCCTCGGAGCCGATGACCGGCCAGCCGATCGCGTCGGAGACCTTGAAGGCCTCGGCCTCCGGCATGCCCAGCGTCTCGCGGTAGGCGCGCAGGATCGCCTGTACGGCCAGCGGCCCGCAGGCGGCCACCTGATCGGCGATCTCACGGGCCGCCGCGAGCGCCTGACCGTCCGGCACGACCCGGTTGACCATGCCCATCGCGAGCGCCTCGGCCGCCGTGATCGCCCGGCCGGTGAGCAGCACGTCCATGGCGAACGCGTACGGGATCTGGCGCGGCAGCCGTACGGCGCTGCCGCCCATCGGGAACAGCGCCCGCCGCGCCTCGAACAGCCCGAGCGTGGCGCTCTCGCCGGCGACGCGCAGGTCGGTGCCGACGAGCAGTTCGGTGCCGCCCGCCACGGCGTACCCCTCGACCGCGCACACGACGGGCTTGGCGGGCAGCGCCTCCGGATCGCGCAGCAGGCCCTTCCAGTGGTAGTCGGGGATCTCGGCGGCCCGCCGGCGCACCCGCTCGTCCTCGGACGGCGTGCCCATGGCCTTGAGGTCGGCCCCGGCGCAGAATGTGCCGGCCGCGCCGGTGAGGATGCCGACCCGCACCTCCGGCTCGTCCGAGATGTACCGCCATGCCTCGGCGAGTCCCACCAGCATGTCCTGCGAGAGCGCGTTCCTGGCCTCGGGCCGGTCCATCGTGACGATCACCACGTGACCGTCGCGCTCGATCCGGCAGTGCGGGGTGCTGATGGGCAGGAGCTCCACAGGTGTCCTCCAGCTGGGCGGCGTCACCGATTCAATCAAGCGCTTGTTAGACATGGCGCGCGGGGTTAGTCTGCCCGCAAGAACTAGAACCGATTCTCGTCTGAGTCGCTCCGCATTGCCAGGTCTTGTCAGCGTCGTGCCGGCGTGCTTCACTCCGGGGCCGCTCACGCCGCGGACGCCCGGTCGCGGGGCCCGAGCGATCCTCCGGCACGACCGGGCGGTGTGAGCGCCCCGATGGTGAGCGGGAGACGCGGCCACATAAGGAGCTGGCATATGGGCTCACTCGGTTTCTGGAGGCTGGCGCAGGCCGACCCGGCGTGGATCGCCGCGGTCGATCCCGACGGAACGGAACATCCCGCCGGCGAACTGCTCGCCAGGGCCAACCGCATGGTCCACGGCCTGCGTGAGCTGGGCCTGCGGCCGGGCGACGGCATCTGCGGCCTGCTGCCCAACGGCGCGGACGGCCTCGTGCTCTATCTCGCCGCCCTGCAGGCGGGGTGGTACTACACACCGGTCAACTGGCACCTCACCGGGCCCGAGATCGGTTACATCGTGGCCGATAGCGAGGCCGCCGCGTTCTTCGCCCACGAGCGGTACGCCGCGGAGGCCGTCAGAGGCGCCCGGGAGGCGGGAATCGCCGCCGACCGGTGCTTCTCCCACGGCGAGGTGGAGGGCTTCCGGCCGGTGGCCGAGCTGACCGACGGCAGGCCGGACACCACGCCCCCCGGCCGTACGGCGGGGGCCACCATGCACTACACCTCCGGCACCACCGGCAGGCCGAAGGGCGTTCGGCGCGCACTCACCGGCCTCGACCCCGACGACTCCGCCGAGCTGATGACGGGGCTCCTGCGGCTGTTCGGCGTGACGCCGGGCCGCCCGAACGCCCACCTGGTCACCTCGCCGAGCTATCACACGGCGGTCACCCAGTTCGCCGGTACGGCCCTGCACATGGGGCACACGCTCGTCTTCATGGACAGGTGGGACGCCGAGGAGACCCTGCGCCTGTGCGAGCGCCACCGCGTGACGAACTCCCACATGGTGCCGACGCACTTCAAACGGCTGCTGTCGCTGCCGGAGGAGACGCGGCGCTCCTACGACCTGTCGTCGCTGCGGTGGATGATCCACGCCGCCGCGCCCTGCCCGGTGCCGGTCAAGTGGCAGATGCTGGAGTGGTGGGGCGAGGTGATCTACGAGTACTACGCCGCCACCGAGGGCGGCGGCACGATCGCCACTCCCGAGGACTGGAAGAAGCGGCCGGGCACGGTCGGGAAGGCCTGGCCGGGCAGCGAGCTGCTGATCGTGGACGACGAGCTCGCGCCGGTGCCCACCGGCACGCCCGGCACCGTCTACATGAAGATGGGCGTCTCCTTCGAGTACAAGGGCGACCCGGAGAAGACCGCGGCCAACCGGCTTCGCGAGTACTTCACCGTCGGCGACATCGGCTACCTCGACGAGGACGGCTTCCTGTTCCTCTGCGACCGCAAGGCCGACATGATCATCTCGGGCGGGGCCAACATCTACCCCGCCGAGATCGAGAACGAGCTCATGGTCCACCCGAAGGTGGCCGACGTGGCCGTGTTCGGCATCCCGGACGACGAGTGGGGCGAGCGCATCATGGCCGTCGTCGAGCCCGCGCCGGGGGCGGTGCCCGGGCCCGAGCTGGCCGCGGAGATCCTCGGCTCGCTGGAGGGCCGCCTGGCGCGGATGAAGTGGCCGAGCTCGATCGACTTCATCGACGAGATGCCCCGCGAGCCGAACGGCAAGCTGCTCAAACGCAAGCTCCGCGCCCCCTACTGGGAAGGCAGGGACCGTGCCATCTGACATGTCCGAGGACCTGGTCGCGACGCACGTCCTGGAGTTCCCCGGCGGTTACACCCGGACGACCGGGCCCGTCATCGGGCGGTTCCTCACCGAACTGCGCGACCGGCGGCTGGTCGGGGTCCGTACGGCCGGCGGGCGGGTGCTGGTGCCGCCGCTGGAGTACGACCCGGACACGGGCGAGCCGGTCACCGAGGAGTACGTGGAGGTCGGGCCGGCCGGGACCGTCCAGGCGTGGGCCTGGGTGAGCTCCCCGCGCCCCGGCCACCCGCTCGACCGGCCGTTCGCCTGGGCGCTGATCCGGCTCGACGGCGCCGACACCGCCCTCGTCCACGCGGTGGACGCCGGGAGCCCGAAGGCGCTGCGGCCGGGCATGCGGGTGCGCCCGCGCTGGCGGGCCGCCACCACCGGGCACATCACCGACATCGAGTGCTTCCTGCCCGAGGTCACCTCGCTCGTCGCGCCCGTGCGCGCCGAGTATCGCGTCACGCCCGGCCGGGCGCTCACCCGTTTTCTCGAGGGCGTGCGCGACGGGAGGTTCGTCGGCGGCCGGTGCGCCGAATGCGCCGCCGTCTACGTGCCCTACCGCGAGTCGTGCCCCGCGTGCGGCTCGGTGATCGAGGAGGAGGTGGAGGTCGCCGACACCGGCACGGTCACCACCTTCGCCATCAACAACCTGCCCGACCCCCGGGCCCCCGAGGTGCCGTTCGTCTCCGCGTACGTGCTGCTGGACGACGCGGACACCCCGATGATCGCGCTGATCGGCGGGGTGCCGGCGCGCGAGGTGCGGCAGGGCATGCGGGTGCGCGCCGTGTGGGTGCCGCCCGAGGAGCGGACGCTGTCGATGACCAACGTGAAGTGGTTCGAGCCGACCGGGGAGCCGGACGCCGATCTCGACGAAAGCGGAGGTGGTGCCTGATGCGGGACGTCGCGGTCGTCGCCTTCGCCCAGACCGTCCACACCGGTCACGACACCGGGCTGGCCGAGCCGGAGCTGCTGCTGCCGGTGATCGACGAGGTCAAGCGGGCGACCGGGCTGAAGAGGTTCGGCTTCACGTGTTCCGGCTCGTGCGACTACCTGGCCGGGGCGCCGTTCTCGTTCGTCTCGGCGCTCGACGCGGTCGGGGCCTGGCCGCCCATCAGCGAGAGCCACGTCGAGATGGACGGCGCCTTCGCGCTGTACGAGGCGTGGGTGCGCCTTCAGCACGGCGACATCGACACCGCCCTGGTCTACGGCTTCGGCAAGTCGTCGATGTCGGACATCCGGGAGATCATGACGCTCCAGCTCGACCCGTACTATCTGGCGCCGCTGGGACTCGACCAGGTGTCGTACGCCGCGCTGCAGGCCTCCGTGGCGAACGCGGACAGGGCGGCGCTGGACGAGATCGTCCGGCGCAGCCGGGCGAACGGCCGGGCCAACCCGTACGCCCTCGATCTGCCGGACCCGTCGGGCGACGACTACGAGGTCGAGCCGCTCCGGCCGTACGACGTCGCGCCGGTCACGGACGGGGCGGCGGCCGTGGTGCTGGCCGCGGGGGACCGCGCCCGCGAGCTGGCCGGGCGGCCCGCCTGGATCACCGGCATCGCGCACCGCGCCGAGCCCCACTACCTGGGCATGCGCGACCTTTCCCGGTCGGTGTCCACGGCCGAGGCGGGCCGGGCGGCCGGGGTGGGCAAGGGCCCGGTCGACGTGGCGGAGCTCCACGCCCAGTTCAGCCACGAGGAGCCGATCCTGCGCGCGGCGCTCGGCCTGTCCGGCGAGGTGACGGTCAACCCGTCGGGCGGGCCGCTCGCGGCCAACCCGGTCATGGCCACCGGCCTGATCCGCGTGGGCGAGGCGGCCCGGCGCATCCTCGACGGTTCGGCCGGCCGTGCGGTGGCGCACGCCACCTCGGGACCGTGCCTGCAGCAGAACCTCGTCGCCGTGCTCGAAGTCGCCGTGCTCGAAACGTCCGCGTAGGGAGTCGCCGTGGGAAACCGCTGTGCCGTCATCGGCGTGGGCCAGACCCGCTACCAGACCAGACGGCGGGACGTGTCGCTGGCCGGGCTGGTCCGCGAGGCCGCCCTGCGGGCGCTCGAGGACGCCGGCCTGACGTTCGCCGACATCGACGCCGTCGTCATCGGCAAGGCCCCCGACCTGTTCGAGGGCGTGATGATGCCGGAGGCCTACCTCGCCGACGCGCTCGGCGCGGCCGGCAAGCCGGTGATGCGCGTGCACACGGCGGGCTCGGTCGGCGGCTCGACCGCGCTGGTCGGCGCCTCGCTGGTGCAGGGCGGGGTGCACGGGCGGGTGCTGGTGGTCGCCTTCGAGAAGCAGTCGGAGTCGAACGCCACCTGGGCCCTGTCCACGCACCTGCCCTTCAACGCCTCCCTGGTCGTGGGCGCGGGCGGCTACTTCGCGCCGCACATCAGGGAGTACATGCGCAGGTCGGGCGCGCCCGGCCACATCGGCACGCTGGTCGCGGTCAAGGACCGGCTGAACGCGCTGAAGAACCCCTACGCCCACCTGCGCATCCCCGGGATCGACCGGGAGATGGTCGAGTCGACCCCGATGCTGTGGGAGCCGATCCGCTACCTGGAGACCTGCCCGTCGTCCGACGGCGCCTGCGCGATCGTGCTCGCGGCCGAGGACAAGGTGACCGGCACGCCCGCGTGGATCCACGGCACGGCGATGCGCTCGGAGCCCATCATGCTGGCCGGTCGCGACGTCGTCAGCCCCCGGGCCGGCCGCGACTGCGCCGCCGACGTCTACCGCCAGGCCGGCGTCGCCGACCCGCGCCGGGAGATCGACGTCGCCGAGGTGTACGTCCCGTTCTCCTGGTATGAGCCGATGTGGCTGGAGAACCTCGGCTTCGCCGCCGAGGGGGAGGGCTGGAAGCTCACCGAGGCGGGATGCACGGCCCTCGACGGCGACACCCCCTGGAACGCCTCCGGCGGCGTGCTGTCGTCCAACCCGATCGGGGCGTCCGGGCTCATCCGGTTCGCCGAGGCGGCGCTCCAGGTGCGGGGCATGGCGGGGGAGCACCAGGTCGAGGGGGCGCGCCTCGCGCTCGGCCACGCGTACGGCGGAGGCGCCCAGTTCTTCGCGATGTGGATCGTCGGAAGCAGCAGACCGTGAGTTAGCTCAGACCCTGACGAGCGGGAGGTCCGCCGGATGGAGTTCAACCACGCCGATCTTTTCGAGGGGCTCGCCGACGCCATCGGGGACCGCGTGGCGGTGGTCTGCGGCGACGACCGCCTGACCTACGCCGAGCTCGATGCCCACGCCAACCGGCTCGCCCACCACCTGACCGCGCACGGCGTCGGCCACGGCACGCACGTGGGCATGCAGCTCTACAACGGCGTGGAGTACGTCGCGGGCCTGCTGGCGGCGCTGAAGCTGCGGGCCGTGCCGGTCAACGTCAACTACCGGTACGTCGAGTCGGAGTTGCTCTACCTCTATCGGGACTCCGGGATCGCGGCCCTGCTGTTCGACGTGGAGTTCGGCGACCGCGTCGCGGCCACCGCGCCCGAGGTCCCCGGGATGCGCCACCTTGTCGCCGTCGGCGGCCCCACGGCCGTGCCGGGCGCGGTGCCGTACGAGGAGGCGGTGGCGGGGCAGCCCGAGGGCAGGGGATTCCCGCCCCGGTCCGGCGACGACCTGTACGTCATCTACACCGGCGGCACGACCGGCATGCCCAAGGGCGTGATGTGGCGGTCGGAGGACCTGTTCTACGCCTTCGGCGGCGGCAACCCGTACGGCGAGCCGCTGAAGACGCCCGAGGCGGTGATCGAGCAGGCGCGCGGCGCGGCGTCGCCGATCGTCATGATGACGGCCGCTCCGCTGATGCACGGCGCCGCGCAGGTGGGCACCTTCATCGCCTGGTGGATGGGCGGCACGATGGTGTACGTCCGCAGGTTCGACGCCGCCGCCGTGCTGCGCGCGATCGAACGGGAGAGGGTCGTCAGCCTGAACATCACCGGCGACGCGATGGCCCGCCCGCTCGCCGACGAGCTCGCCGCCGGCTCCTACGACCTGTCGTCGCTGTTCGCGCTCAGCTCGACCGGGGCGATCCTCAGCGGGGCCGTACGCGCCCGGCTGGAGGAGCTCCTGCCGGGCCGGATGATCCTCGACAACTTCGGCTCGACGGAGTCCGGATACACGGCGTCGGCCGTCGACGGGTCGTCGCCCGAGTCGGGCCTGCGCTACCGGCCCAACGCCGGCGCCTCCCTGGCCGTGCTGGACGAGACGCTGACCCCGGTCGAGCCGGGCTCGGAGCGGATCGGCACGGTGGCCAGGACCGGCCGGATCGCCTCCGGCTACCACAACGACCCGGACAAGACCGCCCGCACCTTCGTGACCGATGCCCACGGCGTCCGGTGGCTGCTCACCGGAGACCTCGCCACCGTCGAGGAGGACGGCACGATCCGCATCCTGGGCCGCGGCTCCCAGTGCATCAACACCGGCGGGGAGAAGGTCTTCCCCGAGGAGGTCGAGGCGGTGCTCAAGGGACATCCCGCCGTGTTCGACGCCGTCGTCACCGGCATCCCCGACGAACGCTGGGGCTCGCGGGTGGCGGCCGTCGTCCAGCCGTACGACGGGACCACGCCGACGGCGCAGCAGCTCGACGCCCACTGCCGCACCCGGCTGTCGGGCTACAAGGTGCCGCGGACCTACGCGTTCGTGGAGGAGATCGTCCGCTCCCCGGCCGGCAAGGCCGACTACCGGTGGGCCGGCCGGATCGCGTCCGGAGCGCGTCAGCCGGAGTAGGCGGCGGCGAGGGCGTGGAAGACCTCCTTCGGCTCGCGTCCGCCGTCCTTCAGCAGCCGGACCACCCCGTAGGAGGACATGTCGAGGTCGCTGCGCGGGTCCGGGTCGTACGTCGTCGTGTAGCCGGCGAAGGTGAACCAGAAGGCGCTGTCCACGCCCTCCTCCTCGAACACGGTGAGCAGTTCGCGCAGGTAGCGGACCTGCTCGCCCTCGTCGCGCCGGTAGTCGCCGTTCAGCCGGGGCGGATTCACGCTGTAGTCCACGATGGCCCACGCCATGCCGCCGCGTGCGCCTGCCCCTGTGTAGGCGCACGTGCCGAACTCGGTGACCGCCACCGGCTTGCCGAACCGGAAGCGGGAGCGCAGCTCCTCGCGGTAGGTCGCGGCGTTGCGCCCGTCGCGGTAGGCGTCCACCGCGACGAGGTCGAACGGACTCCAGTCGACGTCCTCCCAGTCGCCCGAGGCGTAGGTCACCCGCCCGCCGAAGGCGGCGCGGACGGCCTCGGCGGTCTCCGCCAGGAACGGGTTCAGCCGCGCGGGGATCTCGGCGAACCGGGCGTACAGCTCGGGATCCCCCGTGCCGAGTGCGGCCATGCGGTCGAAGAAGGTCTCCCCGGGCAGGAATCCGGCGCAGAAGAAGCTCAGCTCGCACCCGGTCACGAGCACCACCTCCGCGCCGTCGCGCCGCACCTCCTCGGCCCGCTCGGCGCACTCAAGGAAGAACGGCGCGAGCTCCCGGGTCGTCATCTCGCAAGGGAAGGGCGCGAACCACACCTCCAGCCCCGCGTCGGCGGCGTGCCGCGCGGCGACGCTGAGCCGTTCCGGGTGCCCGCCGGTGATGCGGACCGCGGTGCAGTGCAACTCCTCGGCGATGACCCGCATCTCCGCGCGGACCGTCTCCGGGTCGAACGTCTCCCGGCTGATGTGCCCGCCCGGGAGGAAACCGGTGTCGTAGTTGATGCCCCTGCCCCTCATCGCGCTTCCTTCGCCTCGACGTTGACCATCATCATGATCGGCCCGGAGCCGAACGCGCCCGCGACCAGGAGCCCGACCACGAGGGCGGCGACCAGCATCACGTTGGACAGCCAGACCATGGTGGACACCGGCAGCGTGAACGCGCCGATGAGCCGGGCCACGCAATCGGCGAGCATCGCCCCGCCCCAGATCCCGGTGAACAGGCGCTCGGCGCGGCGGAACCGGGCGGTGCTCGCGAGCCGTTCCCAGGCGGCCTCCCGCACCGCGTTCCCCCGCGTGATGAACGCGCGCATGCCCGGGGTCATCACCGGGCGCGCGGTGAACGCCGAGAGCATCATGACCAGGCTGATCACGCCGCTGAGCGCCGAGTCCCTGCCGATCATCATGCGGGCGTCGCCGGCGACGAAGCTCAGCGCGATGCCCACAACGTTCACCGCCAGCGTCAGCCCGGCCAGCCCGTTGAGGGTGCGGTCCCTGACGATCCCGGCGACCACCCGGACGGCCGGGATCACGCCGCTCACGGCCAGCGCGGTGACCTCGCTCGTGCCGAACGCGCCGTGCAGGAGGTAGTAGCAGGCCATCGGCGCGGCGACGTCCAGCGCCAGCGGCACGAGCGTCTTGCGGAGGTTGCCCCGCTGGGGCTGCCCGGCTCTCGCCGGGACGGTCAGGGTCTGGGCCATCGGTTCCTCCGGTGCGTCTCCGTGTGCGTCAAGCGTCTCGGAAGCCGGAGGAACCGGGCAGATTCAGCGATCCCGATTGCGGCAGTACAAATGTCCTGGGTGGCCGTCAGAGCTTCTTGGCGCCCTCGGTCGCGAGCGCCGCCACGGCGCCGAGGCCGAGGTAGACGACGCCGCTGCCCTGGTCGAGCCGCCGCCGGGCCCGCGCCGAGGAGCGCAGCCGCCCGGCCAGGACCGAGGCCAGCAGGGCGTACGTGCCGTCGCTGGCCATGCCGAGCGCGACCCACACGGCCCCGAGCACGAGCACCTGCGGCGCCACGGGACCACGGGCCGGGTCGACGAACTGCGGCAGGAACGCGAGGAAGAACATGGCCGTCTTGGGGTTCAGCACGTTGACCACGAACCCCTCGCCGAACAGCCGCCGGGGCGAGGCCACCTTGACCTCGGCCTCCTCCGCCTCCGCCCGCCGCACGAGCTTGCGGATCCCCAGGTAGAGGAGGTAGGCCGCGCCCAGGTACTTCACCACGGCGAACGCCGTGGCCGAGGCGGCGAGCAGCGCGGTGATCCCGAACGCCGCGGCGGCGATGTGGACGAGCGAACCGGTGTGGACGCCGAGAACGGACACCAGCCCCGCCGTACGGCCCTGGGCGACGCTGCGGGTGACGATGTAGAGCACGGCGGGTCCCGGAACCAGGAGCAGCGCCAGCGTGGCGGTCGCGAACAGGGCGAGCGTGGGCAGAGTCGGCATGGCTCGGATGGTACGGACACCGTGCCCGTTCCGGCACGTGGATTTAGAGCGCGGTCAGCACGCGGGGACCGTCCTCGGTGATCGCGATGGTGTGCTCCATGTGGGCGGCCCGGCTGCCGTCCACGGTGTGCAGCGTCCAGCCGTCGGCCGCCGTTTGGTAACCGTCCCGGCCCCCGGCGATGAACATCGGCTCGATGGCCAGCGCGAGGCCGTGCCGCAGGGGATAGCCCCGGCCGGGCCGGCCGTGGTTCGGCACCGACGGGTCCTCGTGCATGCGGCGGCCGATGCCGTGGCCGCCGAAGTCTCTGGGCATGCCGTATCCGGCCTCCTCGGCGATCCCGCCGATCGCCGCCGAGATGTCCCCGATGCGGTTGCCCACGGTCGCGGCGGCGATCCCGGCCTCCAGCGCCCGGCGCGTGGTGTCGACGAGCTCCAGGTCGCCGGGCCGCGGCGTGCCCACGATGAACGTGACGGCGGCGTCGGCCGCCCAGCCGTCCAGTATCGCGCCGCAGTCGACGCCGACGACGTCCCCGTCACGCAGCCGGTAATCGGTCGGGATACCGTGCACGATCGCGTCGTTGACGGACACGCAGATCACGGCGGGGAACGGGGTCGGCGCGAAGGACGGCCGATAGCCGAGGAACGGGGAGCTCGCCCCGGCCTCACGCAGCACCGCCCGCGCCGTCTCGTCCAGGTCGGTGAGCCGCACCCCGATGGCCGCGGCTTTCCGTACGGCGTCGAGCGCACGGGCCACCACGCGCCCCGCCTCCCGCATCGCGTCCAGCGCGGCGTCGGTCTTGATTTCCACCATGACATGCCCTCCCGGGGTGGCACCAATAACTATACCGGTATTAGTATCACGGTCATGGTGAGAGTGCCCCTGACCCCCGAGGAGCGGCAGCGGGGGGAGCGGTTCGGCGTCCTGCTCCGGCAGGCGCGCGGCGAGCGCAGCATGGTCGAGGTCGCCGCGGCGGCCGGGCTGTCGGCCGAGACGCTGCGCAAGATCGAGACCGGCCGCGCGCCGACCCCGGCCTTCTTCACCGTCGCCGCGCTCGCCGCCGCGCTGGGCCTGTCGTTGGACGAACTGGCCGCCGCCTGCGCCGAAGGCCCCCACACCGCCGAGTTCCGCCAAGCCGGCTGACGCCCGGCCGCGCCGTTCCTAGGAGAGCTCGTACACCAGCGAGGTCGTCCCGCCGCCCGTGGGATCGGGCCGCCGTGTGTGCACCCAGAGCCGCGTCGTGCCCCGCACGGGCGCGATGTCGGCGATCCGCTCGCCGGGGCCGCCCGCCGGCAGGGTGGACCTGGTCCATCCGCCGTCGCGCAGGCTGAGGACGTAGGGCGCGCCGGAGGCGGGATGGGCGGCCATCCACACGCCGCCCACGGGGTCCACGCGCACCGCCGTCAGGCCCGTCCTCGTCAGGTCCGTGCCCACCTGCGCCCATCGAGTGCGGTCCCAGTGGAGGACGACGGGGCTGCCACCGTCCGCCCAGTAGGGCCCGGCCGCCCACGCCTGGCCGTCCGGCCGCACAGCCAGGTCCAGGTCGCTCAGATGGGAACGCCCGCGACAGGGCGGACGAGCGGAGTCGACAGCGCACGGGTAGGGCACGTCCTTCCATGACGCGCCGTCCCAGTGCAGCGTTCTGTCCCCCCGCTCCCGGCTGACGATCCACACGTCGTCCGGGCTTGCCGCGGCGACCGCGGTGAGGTCGAAATCCGGCGGCGACGGCTGCCGAGGCCAGGCGTTGCCGCTCCAGCGCAGCACGGTGGAGGGAGCCCCGTCCGGGTCCATGCCGGTGACGAACCAGGCGCCGCCCCGCGAGTCGACGGAGATGTCGATCACTCCGCTCCACGTCGCGTCCCGGGAGAGCAGGCGCGTCCAGCGCCCGCCGGAGAACCGCCAGAGGTGCTCTGCCACGGTGTCGTACTTCTGGGGGACGCTTACGGCCGCCCAGATCGTCTCCCCGGACGGAGACCCGCCGATCTCGAGCCCCCAGGCCTTGGTGAACTGCGCGGGCAGGCCGGCGCGTCTCCAGGAGGTGCCGTCCCATCGCAGCATCGACCAGCCGGGGCCGCGTCTCTTCCTGATGAACAGCGACACCCCGCCGTCCGCCGAGGGAAACATCGACAACGGAAAGTCCGCGTGGTCCTTGGCGGCGTACCTCAGGGTCCACCGCGACGACGACTCGACAGCGCGGCCGGCCGTCCACCCGGCGTCGTGCCGGGCCGTGTCGGAGGTCATCGCGGATGCGCACACGAGGATCAGGACAGCGACTGCTCCCGCACCGGTACGCATCCAGACATGATCGCATGAGGGCCGGAACCCGCCGCGGGGATCGTCTCATCTGAATCTTTCAACGGTCTTCACTCGCGGCGGCCTCCCCGCCCGGCGGCCGTCGGCGGCGTTCGAGGAGATGAGCGGGGGCTACCGCCACGCGCCCGCCCGCCCACGGCGAGGGCGGGCCGACGGAGTTCCTGTACAGCGGGCGGAGGAGACCCGACGCTGGGAGCATCGCCGGCGATCACGGCAGCCGGTCCGAAGCGGTGTGGTCAGCCCACCCTGGAGGTGCCCGATGCGATTCCCCCACGGCCGGTCACGTCGCTCGGCCGTCCTCGCGGCCGTCGTGGCCGCCGCGTCCGCGGTGACCGGGCTCGTCCCGGGCACGGCCGACGCGGCGCCGAGCGGATCGGCTCGCGTGGTCCGCCTGCTGCCGAGCCCGGTTCCCACTGCCACGCCGTCTCCGACTGTGAGCGCCACGCCGAGCGTCATCGTCTCGCCCGCCGAGGTCCTCGTGCCCGAAGGAGGTTCGGCGCTCATCCACGTGCGGCTCAGCCAGAGGCCGTCGTACGGCTGGGTGACCGTCGACAGCGAGCGGCTGTCCGGCGACCCGGACCTGTCGATCGGCCCCCGGCTGCTCTTCCCCGCCGACCGATACAGCACCTGGCAGTCCCTCATCGTCTTCGCGGAGGAGGACGACGACGCGACGGACGGCACCGCGACGTTCCAGTCCCGGATCAGTCAGCTGCCGGGCAGCGGTGTCGCCGTGTGGACCGCCAGGGAGCTGGACAACGACGTCCCCACGCCGAGTCCCAGCTGAACCTCGTCAGAAGTAGCGCGAGCTGAGATCGGTCGTGGGCCAGCTCGTCACCTTCCCGATCTGGGCGTTGAACAGGTCGGCGAGCATGTCGAAGTCGGGTGACCCGCTCTCCTCCCGCCGGTTGAACAGGGCGGCGTAGGTGACGCCGTTCTGCAGGCGCGCGACGTAGGTGTAGCTGCCGGGCTGCGAGCCGTCGTGCCAGGTGTTGACGTGCCCCGTCACCTGGCGCACCCACAGGCCGGCGCCGTACCAGGAGCCGTACTGGTTCACGCCGATCTCGGGCTTGGCGAGCATCCTGCCGATGGAGGTCGAGTTGAGCACCGTGTTCGGCGCGTCGAGCACCTTCGCCAGGCGCACCAGGTCGACCGCCGAGGCGATCCAGCCGCCGTTGGGGCCCTGGCAGGCCATGCTGAACCCGCCGCCGTACGGCGCGGGCAGGACCTGGCCGGACTGGTCCAGGACGGTCTGGCCCGTGTAGCGCGACTCGTAGATCACCTCACCGGAGGCGGCCTGAGACCGGAGCGTACGGCCCAGCCGCGGCCGGGTGATGCCGAGGGGCGCCAGGACCTTCTGCCTGACGTAGGTCTCGTAGCCCATGCCGGAGACCTTCTCGATGATCCGGCCCAGCAGCAGATAGCCGTAGTTGCTGTAGGCGAACTTCGTGCCGGGGGCGAAGTCGAGCGGCCGGGTGCTCGCGTACGTGACGATGTGGTCCCGCGTGATCGGCAGCGGGACGCCCAGCGCCGTGGCGATGGTGCGGTCCATGTGCAGGTAGTCGCCGGAGACGTCCCGGTCCCAGCCCCCGGTGTGCTGCAACAGCCGCCACACCGTCACCTTCGCCAGCCGGGAGTCGGCCGAGGTGGACAGGCCGAGAAGCTGCGCGGCCGAGGCGGTCAGGCTGAGCCTGCCCTCCTGGGCCAGCCGCATGATCGCGATGGCGGTGATGTGCTTGCTCAGGCTCGCGATGCGGAACAGCGACGTGGGTGAGACGGCGGGAACGGCATGGCTGCCATCGGAGTATCGGTAGCCCCTGGCGAACACCAGCTTGCCGCCCTTGGAGATGGCGAGCTGCCCGCAGGTGATGCCCCGCTCCTTGATGTAGGTCTTCATCAGCGTGTCGAACCCGGCGAGCGAGGCGGGCGCCACCCCGGAGGCCTCCACGACGGGCGCGGGGAGCAGCCTCGAACCGAACGCGAGGGCGGGCACCGCGATGGCCCCCATCTGAAGGAGGCTCCTCCTGCTCAGACCTCCCTCATCCCCCGATGTGGACGCGAACAGCGACATTTTCTGCATGTCCAATTTCTAGTGGATCAACGTCGCCGTCGCACACGAATCACGCATCTGGCTGGGGAAGGAGGGCCGCGACCAGGGCGGCGACGGCGGGCGGGTCGGGCGGCTCGCCGTACGTCGCGGCGTAGACCCGGCGGTCCGGACCCGGCAGCTCGGACACCCGCACGTCGGGATGGCGGTGGGCCGACAGCGCCAGCCGGGGGAGGAGCGCCACGCCCAGCCCGGCCGCGACCATGGCCTGCACCGCGACGTAGTCGTCCGTGGTGAACGAGACGCGCGGCTCGAAGCCCGCCTCGGCGCACAGCGCGAGCAGGTGCGCGCGGCACCGCTCGCACCCCGCGATCCACGGCCCGTCCGCGTGCGCCGTCAGATCTCCCGCGCCGCCGTACGCCGCCGGAGTGACGAGGAAGCTCGGGTCGTCGAGCAGGTGGGTCAGGCGGACGCCGTCGTCCTCGGGAGCGGTCTCGCCGTAGCGGAAGACCACGGCGACGTCCACCCGGCCGGCCCGCAGCAGGCGCAGCGCCTCGGGCGGCTCGGCCTCCATCAGCCGCAGGTCCAGCCCCGGATGGTCCTGCGCGAGTCGCGCGGCGGCGGCCGGAACGAACGTGCCGAGGGCCGAGGGGAACGCGGCCAGCCGCACGC
Source organism: Microbispora sp. NPDC046973 (assembly GCF_040644495.1). Lineage (NCBI taxonomy): Bacteria > Bacillati > Actinomycetota > Actinomycetes > Streptosporangiales > Streptosporangiaceae > Microbispora > Microbispora sp. NPDC046973. Next base: position 586,279 of record NZ_JBEYWQ010000003.1, read on the forward strand.
GCCCGGCCCGCAGCCCGACGTGCGCGGACAGCTCGGCGGACGCCGCGTCGAGACGGCCGAGGATCTCCGCGCCCCGTTCGGCGAGCAGGCGGCCCGCCTCGGTGAGGCGGATGCCGCGCCCCACGCGCTGCACCAGCTTCGCGCCCGTCTCCGCCTCCAGCCGGGCGAGGTGGTGGCTCACCGAGGGCTGCGAGTAGTGCAGCTCCCGCGCCGCGGCGGTCACCGTGCCCGTCCTGGCCACGGCCACGAGGACGCGCAGTCGTACGACGTCGAGCGGCATTCATCGATCCCGTCTATGGTTTCGCCTCAGAACTTCAGTTGGACCTATTGTCCCGTCGGCGGCCAGGCTGAAGGCCATGACCGACATCCGCGACATCCTGGACGCCCGGCGGCTCATCGCCCCGCACCTGCCCGAGACTCCCATGTGGTCCTATCCCGTGCTCGACGCGGCGGTCGGCGCGGAGGTCCACGTGAAGCACGAGAACGTCCAGCCCACCGGGGCGTTCAAGGTGCGCGGTGGCATCGCGCTGCTGGCCCGCATGGCCGACCGCCGTCGGGGGGTCGTCACGTACTCGACCGGCAACCACGCCCAGTCCGTCGCGTACGCCTCCCGCCTGTACGGCGTGCCGTGCGCGGTCCTGATGCCGGAGAACCCGAACCCCGCCAAGGTCGCGGCGGTCGAGGCGCTTGGGGCGACCGTCGAGGTCCGGGGCGCGACGATGGTGGAGACCGCCGAGCACGCACGCGACCTCGCCGGGCGCACGGGACGCCGGCTGATCAGCCCGGCCGACGAGCCGGACATCCTGGCCGGGGTGGGCACGCTCTACGTCGAGATGTTCACCGCCCGGCCGGACCTGGAGGCGGTGTTCGTGCCGGTCGGCAGCGGCAGCGGGGCCGCCGCCGCATGCCTCGCCGCCGCCGCGCTCGCGCCGGGCTGCCGGGTGATCGCCGTCCAGTCCGCCCAGGCTCCGGCAGCGTACGACTCCTGGCGGTTGCGGGAACCGGTGACCCGGCCCGTCAAGACGGTCGTGGAGGGGCTCGCCACCGGTTCGGCGTTCGCGCTTCCCCAGGCCGTGATGCGGGACGGCTTGGCCGACTTCGTGCTGGTGGACGACGACGACATCCTGCGGGCCCAGCGCCTGCTGCTCACCGAGGCCCACACCCTGGCCGAGGGAGCGGGGGCCGCCGCGCTCGCGGGGCTGCTGACCCGGCGCGAGGAGTTCGCCGGGCGCAGGGTCGCCGTGGTGTGCACCGGCGGCAACGCCGGCCCGGCCGAACTCGCCCGTCTCCTGGCGTCGGTCGATTAGACGACCGACCGGTCGTTCGTATAGTTTGCCGGGGTGACACAAGACGGCCGGCGGCTGCGCGGGTTGCGCAGCCGCGAGACGATCCTCAGGCAGGCGGTGGAGCTGTCCTCCGTCGAAGGGCTCGACGGGCTCTCCCTGGGGCGGCTGGCGACGGCGACCGGCGTCAGCAAGTCCGGGCTCTTCGCCCACTGGCGTGACAAGGAGCAACTGCAGCTCGACGCCGTGGAGTGGGCCGCCCGGCAGTGGACCGAGCAGGTGGTGGGCCCGGCTCTGCGCGCCCCCGCGGGCGTACGGCGCCTTTTCGCGCTGCACGAGGCGCGGCTGGCCTTCTACGGCGACGGCGTGCTGCCCGGCGGGTGCTTCTTCTTCGCCGTGCAGGCCGAGTTCGACGACCGTCCCGGAGCCGTCCGCGACCGGCTCTCGCACGCCATGCGCGAGTGGCAGGGGTTCATCCGCCGGCTGGCCGCGGAGGCCGTGACGCTGGGCGAACTGGCCGACGGCGTCGATCCGGCCCAGCTGGCCTACGAGATCGACGCGCTCGGCGAGATGGTGATCATCCATTCCCGGCTGCACGACGGGGCGCAGGCTCTCGTCCATGCCCGCCGTGCCGTGCTGCAGCGCCTGCGCGCGCTCTGCCCCGACCCCGCACTTCTCCCGGAGGACTGACATGACCGCAGGTGGCGTCCACGAGCCCGTCCAGGTGCATTTCGACGACCTCGACGCGATGGGGCTGCTGCACAACTCGCGCTACGCCGTGCTGGTCGAGCGGGCGATCGGCGCGTACTGGCAGCGGCTCGGCTGGGCGGCCGACCCCGCCCGGTCGGCCTTCAGGGACGTGCTCATGGCCGTGCGCGAGTTCAAGGTGACCTACCACGTGCCCATCGCGGAGCCGGGCGAGCAGCTCGTGCACTTCTGGCTGGAGCGGATGGGACGCACCAGCGGGGTGTACGGCTTTCGCGTGCTGTCCGCGGACCGCGCCCCGGACCAAGCCACCGTGCACGCCGAGGGCTACCGCGTCAACGTCAACCTGGATCCGGCCACCTTCCGGCCGGCTCCGTTCAGCGACGAGATCCGCGAGGCCGCCGCCCCTCTGCTGACCACGGCGCTCGCGTGCTGACCACGGCGCTCGCGTGCTGACCACGGCGCGCGCGGCGCTTTCGGAGGCGGCGCCGTGCTGAGGTCGCGCTGGATCGCCGGGCCCGCGGCGGAGCGGCCGGGACCGCTGGTGGCCGCGCTGACGGACTTCCGGACGGACCGGATGCTCGACCTGCCCGGCATCGCGCGGCGCGGCCTGTCGCTGAGCCGCCTGTGGCCGTCGCTGCCCGGCGCGGTCGGCATGTGGTTGTGGGCGGACATCCCCGGCCGCCGGGTCGGTTCGCTGTCGGTGTGGCGCAGTGAGAGCGATCTGCGGGAGTTCGTGCGGTTGCGCGCGCATGTCGAGATCATGCGCGAGTACCGGCATCGGGGCGTGCTGCGTTCCCGCACCTGGCAGGTCGGCGCAGTGGACAGGGCGGTCCTGTGGCACGCGCTGACCGCCTCCTCGGGCTGAGCGGGGAGATCGGCGGGCTTTCACGGGCCTCACGGGCCGATGTCGTGGCGGGTGGCCTCCTCGACCTCGTGCAGGCTCTGCCGGGTCAGTTCGAGTTCCGAGGTCAGCTCGTCGAGCGCCTGTGCGCCGCCGCCCACGCCGTCCGTGGCCGCCGTCATGGCGGAGATCTCGACGGCCCGCGCGACCAGGCCCTCCAGGCTGATGGCGCCCGACTGCAGCCGGGCCAGCACCCGCTCCCGCGCGCCCGACAACCTGTCGTACACCTCGCGCTGGGCGTCCAGTGCGGCGATCGACCGGTCGAGCTCGCCCGCGACCTCCTGCCGGGCCGTCTGCCGGGCCTGCGTGAGCCGTACGCGCTCCTGCTCCAGGAACCGGGGGTCGAAGCGGGCCAGCGCCGAGCCGGTGACGGAGGCGTGACCGGCCAGCCGGCGCAGCGTGCCCACGGTGTCGTCCACCTGCGGGCGCATCGCCGCGATCCGGTCGAGCAGGAGCTGCCCGCGCATCGAGGCGGTCAGGTCGGCGAACGACGCCGCGGCCCGCTCCGCCCGCCGCAGCCACGCCTCCTCGGCGCTGCCCTTCGTCACCGGCGGAGCCTGGGGTTCCGTACGGCTCTCGCCTCCGGTGGACTGCCACGCGGAGGCGAACGCCTTGATGAGCCAGACCGCGACCCCGGCGACGGGCACCCCCGCCGTGGGGACGCCGACCGCCCAGGCCGCGCCCGCGGCGGTGGCGCCCAGGAGCAGCGCCCAGGGGTCGCGGAGTTCCTCGGTGAAGCGGGACAAGGGGGCTCCCGATCAGAAGTTGGAGATCACGGCGGTGAAGACCTCGTCGATGCTTCCCGGCTTGCGCGAATCGTAGGCCGCCGCGTCCGTGGTCTGCGAGATGCGCCGCAGGACGTCGAGGTCGGCGTCGCCGCCGTACGCGATGGTGAACATCCGCACGGTCTCCTGACCCGCCTCCTTGCGCAGGTCGGGCAGCAGGTTCTCGAGCGAGATGGAGTTGTTGTCCTCGTTCTTGCCGTCGGTGAGGAACACGACCGCGTTGATCGCGTCGCCGCTCTGGTGCCGCATCACGTACTGGTAGGACGCGAGGGCCGTGTCGTACAACCCGGTGCCGCCGCTGGGGATCAGGCCGTTGATGCGGCTCTTGAGCCGCGACTGGTTGTCCCTGCCCAGGGGGACGAGCTCGCGGTAGTCCTTGTCGCCGTCCTGCTTGAGGCTGAACAGCCACAGGCCGACGCGGTCGTTGGGCCCGAACTGCGGCAGCGCGTTGATCGCGGCCTGCTTGGCGAGGTCGAGCTTGGTCTTGCCGGTGCCGGCGACGTCGGCGCCCATCGAGCCGGAGACGTCCATCACCATCAGCACGTTGGCGGGCTTGCGCAGCTCGGCCCAGCTCTTGAGGATCCGGTCCAGCACCTGCGGAGTCGGGGTGCTGAGCGTGGTCGCCGGCTGCTTGGGGTCGAGTCCGTTGGCGGTCGTGATGAGGTCGCCCGGCTTGGAGTCGAACGACCGGAAGGCGTACTTCTCGAACTCCCGCTGCCGCTCGGGCGCCCGCAGGTACTTCAGGAAGTCCGCCGCCGCGGCCTTCTTCGGGGCGTCCGCCCAGGACAGCACGGCGTACGGGTGGTCGGAGAAGAGCGTGCCCTCCTTGGGGTAGATCGCCACCAGCGGGACCTTCGGCTTGGCGTGGTCGCCGAGCGTCTTCGGGTCACCCGTGGGGTTGCCCTGGTTGTAGTCCCACACCGACTTCTCCTCCACCGTCACGGCGGAGATGTACGACATGGCCGTTCCCGAGTCGTCGGCGTGCTGGAGGTTGGACAGGAAGGTGAGGGTCGTGTCGCCGTAGTGGACGATGGACCGCTCGACTCCCTTCACGAAGTCGCGTGTCTTCGCCGCGGCGACGTCCCGTTCCGTCAGGTCGCCCGACAGCCCGGTGGCCGCGAAGTACGCCCCGATGGTGGCATTGAGGCCCGACGTGGAGAAGTTCGGGTTCGTCTTGCCGAGGCGGAACGTTCCCCACTCCGGGTGGTCGTACCGCGCCCAGCCCCTGGGGTCGTTGGCGAGGTCCAGGATCTCCGACCAGCCGATCTTCTTCGACGGCCAGCCGAGCGCCTGGGCCATCGGCTTGGGCATCGCGATGACCAGCGGAGACGTGGCAATTGTCGGGTTGTCCACGGCCACCGGCGACGCCTGGTCGCCGCCCTCGACGCGCTGCCGCAGGAGGGTGACCCAGCCGGTGCTTGCCGGCGTCCACACGTCCGGCTTCGGGCCGTCCTGCCGCTCGTCCCAGCCGCGCGCGAGGGCCTGCATCGCCCCACCGGACGCCTTCGAGTTCACCACGACGTCCACGCACTGCCCGTCCACCTTGTGGCCGTTGTAGTCGTTGGCCATCGTGCGCAGCAGTTCGGCCTTCTCGCTCGATGCGGCGATGGTCAGCGTGATCCCGTCGTCGCCGCAGGCGCGTCGGCTCCCGTTCCCGCCCTCGTCGTCGCCGGCGTTCGCGCCGCCGCCCGAGGCCCCGCCGAACAGCAGCTTCAGCCCGACGATGAGCGCTCCCGCGAAGATGACCGCGATGACGAACGGGGCCACGCTGCGGCGGCGCTTCTGCTGCGGTGGGGGGTACACGGTCTCCTCCATTGTCACGGGATACCTGCATTTATCCCGACGAACGGCGGATCACGTTAGTTGCCGATCATCTCGTCCTGCTAACACCCCAGCCCCGTTCCCATGCCCATCCACAGAACTCGGTTATTCTCCGTAATGACTCGAACACTTTGAGTAAAGTCTGCGGCGTGCCGAACCTCATCCATCAGCAGACCGTCCATTTCTTCCACGAGCGGCCCATCGCCGCCGTGGAGCTGTTACGCGAGGTCGGCGGCGTCGAGCCACCCCCGTTCGCCGTGGCCGTGGCAGAGGCGGTGGACGCCACGCAACTGACCCCCGTGGAGTACCGAGCGGACGCGGTCGTGGTGCTCCGCGACGGCTCGGGAACGGCCCGGCTGGCGGTGATCGTCGAGGTGCAGTTGCGTCACGACGCGAACAAGCGCTTCAGCTGGCCCGTGTACGTCGCGGCGCTGCGGGCCCGGCTGAAGTGTGACACCGCCCTGCTGGTGAGCTGCCTGAACCGCGCGGTGGGCCGCTGGTGCGAGCAGCCCATCTCCATGGGCCCGAGCGGGACCGTCACCCCGGTGGCGATTCACTCGGACCGTCTGCCTTTGATCACCGACCCTGACGAGGCGCGCAGCCACCCCGAACTGGCCGTGTTGTCGGCGGCAATGAACGGCGACCACCCCGACATCGACAAGGGGCTGGAGGTCATGCTGGAGGGCCTGAACGAGGTGGACCGGAAGGACATCCAGCTATATTTGAGTTACGTGTTCGGCCTGGTACCCACCGTAGTGGGCGAGCGACTGAGGGAGCTTCTGATGACAGCGTCAGCCGACTACGAGAAGGTCATCGGCGCCCGCTACTTCTCCGAGTGGATCAACAAGGGTCTGGAGCAGGGCTTGGAGCAGGGCCGAGAAGAAGGCCGAGAAGAGGGCCGCGCGGAGGGCGAGATCGAGGCGATCCTCACCGTGCTCGACGCCCGTGGGCTGGACATTTCCTCCGAAGCGCGTGAGCGGATCAGCCGATGCTCCGACCTGCATCTACTGGAGAAGTGGATTCGCCGGGCGGTGACGGTGACGTCGGTCGACGAACTCTTCCTCTGACGTCCGCTCCCGGTCAGGACGCGATGCGGCGGTGGACGAGTTCGGCCAGGGTCGCGTGCACGTCCTCGACCGGCTGGTCGGGGCGCAGCGCGCGACGCTCGATGGCGACGGTGAGCACCATGCCGAAGACGGCCGTGGCGGCGGTGCCGGTGTCGAACCCGGGGCGCAGCTCGCCGGCCTCCACGGCGTCCGCGAGGACCCGCTCGTACACCGCGAGCACGCTCGTACGCAGCCGCAGGATCGCGTCCTGCCAGGCCGCCCGCCACATCTCGGCCAGCAGCACCCGGGCGAACGGTCCGTACTCGTCGAAGAAGCGCAGCTGGGCGAGCATGAGCGCGTCGAGCACGGCGACCGGCGAGGCGGCGGGGCCGCGTGCGGCCTCGGCGAGGGCGCCGGCGAGCCGTTCGATGCCGTGGTCGAGCAGGCCGGCGAACAGCCCCTCCTTGCTGCCGAAGTTGTAGAAGACGGTGCCCTTGGCCACCCCGGCGCGTTCGGCGATCGCGTCGACGGTCGTGGCGGCGAAGCCCTGCTCGGCGATGAGGTCGGCCGCCGCCCGGTAGAGCCGTTGCCGGGTCTCGGCCCGTCTGCCGCCCTGTTCCTTCGGGCCGTCCACGGGGCGGCTCACAGCGAGAGCTCCGGCTTGAGGCGGCGCATCGACCACGTACGGCCGCGGTGGACGGCGAGCACGGTGAGGGCGAGACCGAGGGCGACGAACGCGGACAGCACGCCGCAAGCCTGCCACACCACGGCGGTGTCGCCGCCGCTGATGAGGCGGCGCATCGCCGACACCACCCAGCTCATCGGCAGCCACGGCGAGATGGCCTGGAAGAAGCCGGGGGAGGTCTCGATCGGATAGGTGCCCGCCGACGAGGTGAGCTGCAGCATGAGCAGCGCCAGCACCGCCACCCGTCCGGGCGGCCCGAGCAGCGCGTTGACCGCTTGCACGACGGCGAGGAACGCCGCCGTGACCAGCACCAGGAAGGCCACCACACCCGGCCAGTCGGCCGCCTCCAGCCCCAGGCCGAAGCGCAGCACGGCGAGCAGCGCCGCCACCTGGAGCGTCCCCATGGCGAGCCCCGGCAGCCAGCCCGCGAGGGCGGTGCGCCACGCCGGCGCCGACCCGGCGAGCAGGCGCGGGTTGAGCGGCCGCAGCAGCATGTACGTCACCATCGCGCCGACCCACAACGCCAGCGGCACGAAGAACGGCGCGAACCCGGTCCCGTAGTTGGGCACCTCGTTGTCCACCTCGGTGGCGAGCAGGACGGGGTCGCTCATCATGTTCGTACGGCTGTCGCGCTCCTGCGCGCCGTAGTCGGGGATCTGGGTGGCCCCGTCGCCGAGCTTGCCGGCCAGCTCGCCCGACCCGTCGGTCAGCTTGACCAGCCCGTTGTCGAGCTTGTCCGCCCCCCGTTGCAGCTTGCCGATGCCGTTGTCGAGCTTGCCCGCACCGGAGGCGAGCGAGGCGAGACCGGTGGTGAGACCGGCCGCTCCGTCGTCGAGCCTGGCCAGGCCGGTGGACAGGCTCCGCGCGCCGCTGTCCAGCGTGCCGAGGCCGCGCGACAGCGAGGAGGCGCCGTTCAGCGCCTTGCCCGCGCCGTCGCGGAGGTCGGACGCTCCGTCGGCCAGTCGCCTGAGCCCCTTGTCCAGCTCGTTGAACTTGTCGCGGGCGTCGTTCAGCGCGCTGCCGAGGCCGGGTGCGGCGGCGGCCAGTTCGCGGGCGTCGTCCGCCACCGCCCGTGCCGTGCCGGCGAGGTCGTCGAGCCTGCCCGTCTGGTTGCCGAGGCGGTTCTGCAGTCGCCCGGCGGCCGACGCGAGGTCGCCTGCCGACCCGGCGGCCCGCTCGACCAGCGCGCGCAGCTCGGGGTCGGCGTCGGGGTGGGCGTTCAGCCAGCGCTGTACGGCGCGCAGGTCCTGCCGGGCCGCGCCGGCCGAGCCCTGCACCTCCTGCGGCAGGCCGTCGAGCGCGCCGGCGAAGCCGTCGGCGCCCGCCGCGAGGGTGAGCGCGGCCTGCCGGATGCGGTCGCCGTTCTTCTCCAGCACGGGGACGTACTTGTCGGCCGCCCGGTTGACGGTGGGAGCCAGGGCGTGGACCTGGCGGTAGACCTCGCGGTTGCCCTCGGCCAGTCTGGCCGCCCCCTTGTCGAGCGCGGACAGGCCCTTGCGCAGGTCGGCCGCGCCCGTGGCCGCCTTCGACAGGCCGGCGGACAGGGAGGCCGAGCCGGTCCTGGCCTGGTGCAGCCCGCTCGTCAGCTGTTTCGACCCGCTGTAGAGGGCTTCGGCCCCGGACGACAGTTTGCCGGTCGCGTCCTGCGCGGACCCGAGCCCCTTGGCCAGCGAGGCGGCGCCGTCGCCGGCGGCTGCGGCTCCGTCGTGCAACCGGTCGGCGCCGTCGGCCGCCTGGGCGGTCTTGTCGTGCAACTCCCCGAAGGACAGGAAGATCTGGTCCAGGTAGTCCTTGACCGCGCTGCGCCCGGCCGCCTCCTTGACCTCGCGGAACACGGCGTCCGAGATCGTCCGCATGATGTAGCTGCGCCCGGTGTCCACCCGTACGCCGAGCTGGGCCGGCTGTGGTGTGCCGTCGCCGGAGGGGGAGGCGAGGTCGGCGCTGAAGTCGGCCGGAATCGTGAGCGACAGGTAGTAGCGGCCCTCGCGGACGCCCCTGTCGGCCTCGGCCGCGTCGACCCGGTGCCAGGCGAAGACCTTGCGCTGCTCCAGTTCCGCGGCGAGCTCCCGGCCCGCGTCCACCGTGCTCGCCGGGCCTCCCGCGGCGCCGGCGGCGGTGGCGGGACGGTCCTCCACGACGAGGGCCACCGGTACGCGGTCCAGGTTCGCCTGGGGATCCCAGAACGACCACAGGTAGAGACCGGCGTACAGCAGGGGAAGCATGATCACGGCGACAAGCGCGGCCCTGGTGAGCCGCGAGCGCATGAACCTGCGCAGTTCGAGCCGGCCGGGGAGGGGGGCTTTCATCGGCGTTCTCCTTCTTCCGCCACGTCGCGGCGCGCCGCCTCGGTGTCGTCGTCTACGTCGTCTACGTCGTCTACGTCGTCTGCGGCGACGGGCGGCGGCGGAGGGGGAACGGGCAGCGGCAGCAGCGTGGTGGCCATGCCGGTCGCCTCCTCGCCGTCGGTGCACGCCGCGACGACGGTGAGCCCCTGGTCGGCGAGGCCGCGCAGGATGTCCCACAGCTCGTGCCGCCTGCCCGCGGGGATGCCGGTGCCGGCGTCGTCCACGAGGAGCAGGCCCGGCTGGTCGAGCAGGGCGAGCGCGATGCCCAGCCGCACCGCCTGGTCCCGGGTGAGCTCCCTGGTCAGGGTCCGGTCGCCCCGCGGCAGTTCGTCCGGGTCGAGGCCGGCGTGGGCGAGCGCCGACCGTGCGGCGTCCGGGTGCCGCCTGCGCCACAGGAACCCGTGCGGGCGCAGCCGTTCCTGCAGGTGCTCCCGCACGGTCAGGGCGTCGTCGAAGGGATTCACCTCTGTGAAGAGCCCGAGGGCGGCGATCTGCCTGATCCTGCGGGGCGTCGCCAGGCCGCCGACGGTGAGCGTCCCCTCGGCAGGCTTCATCCGTCCCGCGAGGGTGAGAAGCAGGCTCGTACGGCCGCTGCCCGACTCGCCCGTGACGACGGTGAGCGTCCCGGGGGCCGCGTGCAGGGAGACGTGCCGGTAGACCCAGCCGTGACCACCCCGCACGCCCAGCTCTCGCGCCTCCACCTCGACGCCGCCGAACACGCCGCCGACCGCGCCGCCGACGGCGCCACTGACCGCGCCGCCGGCCGCGCCACCGACCGCGGGGCCGGACGGCCCGGCGGGAGTTCCGGCTGAGGGGGTCAGGTCCTCGGCGGTCCGCCCGGCATCCACGTCTGCGCTCCATTTCTTTGCACTGACCAGTCGGTACAAAAGAGTAGCGCCGGAAACGTGCTGTTTTGTGCCACCAGAACGTGTGATCTCACCGACACCGCGAGGTTCGCGAGGAGCAGAACCAGACCGGGCGGGGCCCACGGATGGGTCAGCCCCTCGCAGGGGTCAGGACGCGCTGTTCAGTGTGAACGCCGACACCTGGCCCCCGGCCCGGTGGACGCGGTGCGGTTGCCGATGGCCGGGTGGGATCTGCCGGAGCGGCGGGATGCTCCCGCGCGGTCACGGTCACGGTCCGGAGGGATCGCCGGGCGCGGGCGCCGGAGGGGAGCGGACGTCCTGGCCGCCGATCAGCGCGTGGATGTCGGGGCGGTGCCTTTTCAGGTGAAGAGCCCAGCCGATGCCGACGATCAGCACTGCCGGCACCAGGCCGACCAGGAACGCGTTGGGGGCGGTCCCGGCACCGGTCAGCAGGCCGATCCGCGCGACGATGAACCACAGCGCGAGGGCGAGCAGCGCCATGGCCAGCGCCGCGCACGTCGACGCGGTCGCGGCCCCTCGGAGGCTCCGGCGCCGCAGGAAGTAGGCGAGCACCGCGGCCGAGGTCAGCGCCTGCAGGGTGAGGACGCCCAGCACGCCAGGGGTGTTCACCATGAGCATGAGCTGCAGGTAGGGATCCGCACCCGCGACCGCGAACGCGCTCACGACGACCGCGGCCAGCACGCTCTGCACCGCACCGGCGTTCGCGGGCGACAGGAACCTCGGATGCGATCGGCCCAGGACAGGCGGAAGCAGCCCATCGCCGGCGAGCGAGAAGGAGTACCGGTTGATCGCGTTGTGGAACGCCAGCTGCGAGGCCAGCACGCTGGTCAGCACCAGCACGTACATGACATCGCCGGCCCAGCCGCCCACATAACTGTCCATCGCGGAGAAGAACAGGCCGGGCGGGTCTGCGGCGGCGGCCGCCGCGGCGTCGGCGTCGCCGAACGCCTGCACGACCGCCCAGGCGACCAGGCAGTAGAACAGTGCGAGGAACGCGACCGACGCGAACGTGGCGCGCGGAATCGCCCGGTCCGGCCGGCGCGCCTCGCTGCGATAAAGCGCGGTCGACTCGAAACCCATGAACGCGGCGAAGCAGAACCCGAGGATCGCGAGCATGCCCGGGTGCGTCAGGGCGTCCACGGAGAAGGTTCCCGCGGTCAGCCCGCCGTTGCCGCCCTGTATCAAGACCGCGGCCGCCAGCAGCACCAGGATCAGCGTCTCGGCGATGAGCAGGACGCCGAGCACCTTGGCGCCGACGTCGATGCCGCGCCGGCCTAGCGCCCAGACCAGCGCGATTCCGACCCCGGCGAACAGCCACCAGGGCGCGGTGAGGCCGGTGAACCGGTCGAACGCGGCGGCGGACTGCGTGCCGAGCAGGCCGTAGGCGCCGATCTGTAACGCGTTGTAGGAGACCACTGCCAGCACGCCGGCCGCCGCACCGAGCGTACGACCGAGCCCGAGCGTGATGTACGCGTAGAAGGCGCCGGCGCCGCGGGTGTGCCGATTCATCGCCGTGAACCCGGCCGCGAAGATCGTCAGCACGACACCGGCGGCGAGGTAGCCGGCCGGGGCGCCGATACCTCCGATCGAGATCGCCAGCGGTGCGACGCCGGCCAGAACCGTCAGCGGCGCCGCCGCGGCGACGACCATGAACATGATGCCCGTCGCCCCGAGCGCGCCGGCTTTGAGCTGGGCCGACGGGCGAGGAGGCTGCGCCTGAGTGTGGGCGGTCACGCGGGCTCCGGAGCGCTGTGAAGCAGGTATCGCGACCATAACCGAATCGATTTCGGTTTTTCCCCAGTGCCGCGCAAAGATTTGCAGAGACGAACGAGGACGGAGCGGCGCCGGCCGACGCGGGGCCCGGCGAACGCGGTGGCAGGTGCCCACGTGCGGCGGCGGGGTCGAGGTCATCATCTTTGACCTGGGAATTCGTCCCGCTTAGTGTGAAGTGGTGGTCATCGCGGCGCCGCTCGCGCGGCGGGTCGGCAACCTCCCCGCTGATCTGACGAGTTTCGTGGGCCGCAGGCGGGAGCTCGACGAGATTCGCCAGATGCAGGCCGTCTCGCGCCTGGTGACCCTCACGGGAGTGGGCGGCGTCGGCAAGACCAGGCTTGCGCTGCGGGCGGCGGCCGAGCAGCAACGGGCGTTCGACACGATCTGGCTGGTCGACCTGTCCACCCTCGACGACCCGGAGCTGGTGGCGCAGACCGTCGCGGCGACCATGGGCGTGGGAGACCAGTCGGAACCCTCTCCGCTCGGCTCGCTGATCAAGGCGCTGTCGGCGCAGCGGACGCTGATCGTGCTCGACAACTGTGAGCATCTGCGGGACGCCTGCGCTTCGTTCGCCGACCGGCTCCTGCGGGCCGTGCCCGACCTGCGGATCATCGCCACCAGCCGCCAGTCGCTCGGCATCATGGGCGAGCGCCAGATGAAGGTCGCCCCGCTCGCGCTCCCCAAGCCGGACCTGGCGCCCACCGGCCGGGCGCTGGAGCTGTACGACGCGGTCCGCCTGTTCCTGGAGCGGGCGGCGGCCGTCGTGCCCGGGTTCCGCCTGACAGCGGACAACAAGGACGCCGTGGTCGAGCTGTGCCGCCGGCTGGAGGGCATCCCGCTGGCGATCGAGCTCGCCGCCGTGCGGCTGCGGGCGCTGTCGGTGAACGCGCTGGTCGAGCGGCTCGACGACCGGTACGGCGTCCTGAA